>NZ_CP010014.1:3885000-3940000 GCF_000877815.1 Bacillus sp. YP1
TCGATGTCGTTAAGTGAGACACGCATCACTCTTACTGAATTGACCAAGCGTTTAGAGGAAGATTTAACTCAAGCAATGGGTGATGAAATTGACGAGTTGCAGTTTGAATTAGACGCAGCAAAACATTCATTAAAGAAATAAGGGAAGAGGGTAAGAGCGATGAACCGAGACCAAAGCGACCTTCATATAGATGAATTATTGGCAGATCCTTTTGGTGGTAACATAGAGATACCAGGTTCGGAGGCTGTAAAAGCAGAGAAAGAGCAAGTACGGCTTGTTGATGTTCTTCCTGAGGAAAACAAGGAAAAAGCAATTCAGCTTGCTGGACAGATTGATCATAAAAATATGCAAAGCATTGTCTTATACGGTTCACAAGCTCAATCTAAACTGCTGAACTTTTCTCATGATATGATTAATCATGTTCAAAAGAAGGATGTCGGGGAGATTGGCGAAATACTTGGAGAGCTGATGAAAAAGCTGGAGCAAGTAAATCCTGATGATCTCCAATCTAAGAAAAAGGGTTTTTTGGCACGCATGTTTGGAAGAGTATCAAGTTCTCTTCAAGAGGTGCTGTCTAAATACCAAAAGACCAGTGTGCAGATAGACAGAATCAGCTTGAAGCTGGAGCACTCTAAAAATGCTTTAATCAGTGACAACAAGCTGTTAGAGCAGTTATATGAAAAAAATAAAGAATATTTCGCAGCGCTGAATGTTTATATTGCTGCAGGAGAACTGAAGCTGGAGGAATTAAAAACAAAAACGATTCCTGAACTGAAGCAACAGGCTGAATCGAGTGATCATAACCAAATGGCCGTTCAAGAGGTGAATGATTTAATTCAATTTGCTGACCGGTTAGATAAAAGGGTGCATGATTTGCTGCTGAGCAGGCAAATTACAATCCAAAGTGCACCGCAAATCAGGCTGATTCAAAATACAAACCAAGCGTTAGCTGAAAAGATTCAGTCATCCATTGTGACAGCGATTCCGTTATGGAAAAATCAAGTTGCCATTGCACTGACGCTTTTAAGGCAGCGCAATGCAGTGGATGCACAGCAGAAAGTATCTGATACAACCAATGAGCTTTTGCTGAAAAATGCGGAGCTTTTAAAAACCAATACAATTGAAACTGCACGGGCAAATGAAAGAGGCCTTGTTGATATAGATACCTTGAAGAAGGTGCAGGAAAGCTTAATAAGCACGCTTGAAGAAACACTGACTATACAAGAAGAAGGACGAATCAAACGCCGTCAGGCAGAAGAAGAGCTCATGATGATGGAAGGCGACCTGAAGCAAAAGCTGATTACAATAAAGGAAAGATGATTACCAGTAAGTCTGGCTTTAAGTTCTGTCAGAGGCACGATATAATAAGGTGTAAGAAGACACATTCAAAGGATTGTTTTCATGAACACACCTTTATATAAAGCATTAATTCAACATGCGAGAAGAAATTCTCATTCATTTCATGTTCCGGGACATCACAATGGAGATGTCTTTTTTGATGACGCTAAGTCAATATTCGATCCGCTTCTCACCATTGATGTAACTGAACTGGCAGGACTGGATGATCTCCATCATCCTTCTGGGGTGATTAAGGAAGCTCAGGAGCTTGCCAGTCAATTATATGGATCGGCGGAAAGTTTTTTTCTGGTAAATGGTACGACTGTCGGAAACTTAGCGATGATTTTATCTGTTTGTGAACCTGGTGATACAATTCTGGTTCAAAGAAACTGTCATAAATCTGTATTTCATGCTGTTGATTTGTCCGGTGCTGAGCCGGTTTATCTTGCACCTGACGTTGATTCAGCGATGCATGTGCCTACGCATGTTCCGCTTGGAACAATTAAAGAGGCCCTGGAAGCATATCCAGATGCGAAAGGCTTGGTACTGACCAATCCGACATATTACGGACATAGTGCTGATTTGACTGAGATCATTACTGAAGCCCATCATTACGGGATTCCTGTTTTGGTCGATGAAGCGCATGGCGCACATTTTATTTTAGGTGAGCCTTTTCCGGTCTCAGCTTTAAAAATGGGGGCAGATATTGTTGTTCAGTCGGCCCACAAAACGTTGCCTGCCATGACGATGGGTTCTTATTTGCATCTCAACAGCAGCTGCAGGATTAACAGGGATCGGGTGGCAGAGTATTTAAACCGATTACAAAGCAGCAGCCCGTCTTATCCGATTATGGCTTCGTTAGATATTGCCCGCGCTTATGTACAGCATATTATAGAAGAACAAAAGCTTTCTGACATTCTGCAGCGGATACAAACACTTAAACAAACGTTTGATTCACTTACAAATGCTGAAGCTGTTAACCCTGCTAATCCACTGATCATCACGGACCCGCTGAAGCTCACAATTCGTTCAAAACGCGGGCATTCTGGCTATACGCTGCAAAGCATTTTAGAGCGTGCCAACATATTCACTGAGCTTGCTGATGAAAATCAAGTTCTGCTCGTTCTCCCATTGGGGGGAAAACGGAGAATAAATGCTGAAACCATTAGAAGCATTGATGAAAAGATTGAGAAAACGCCTCCGGATCAGGCGTTTGTTTCTGCAGAATGGGGAGTGCAGCCTGTTACTGTCTTGCCTTATCCAAAAAAGGTCTTACATTCGTTTAAGAAAGAATATGTGGACTTTGAGGAAGCAACTGGCCGGCTGAATGCAGAAGATATCATCCCTTATCCTCCGGGTATCCCGATGATTATGGCGGGAGAAAGAATAACAAAAGAAAGTGTGCAAAAGCTCAGCCGCTTGATCAGCATGAAAACGCATGTTCAAGGGAATATGAAAATCAAAGAGAAACAACTACTTGTTTATATAGAAGAGGAGAAATCATGAGCGGTTTATTTATTACATTCGAAGGTCCTGAAGGTGCAGGAAAAACGACTGTTCTGCAGGAGATCAAAAACATACTGACAGCAGAAGGCCTTCAGGTTATGGCAACTCGAGAGCCAGGCGGAATAGATATTGCAGAACAAATTCGAGAGGTTATTCTGAATGAGAACAACACATTAATGGACCCAAAAACAGAAGCTCTCTTATATGCGGCTGCAAGGCGCCAGCATTTAGTTGAAAAAGTAAAACCTGCTTTAGAACAGGGGTTTATCGTTCTTTGCGACAGATTTATAGACAGTTCTCTTGCGTATCAAGGATATGCAAGAGGACTTGGAATTGATGAGGTTCTGTCGATTAATGAATTTGCCATTGGAGATATGATGCCCCATGTAACGGTTTATTTTTCAATTGATCCGGAAGAAGGACTGAAGCGTATTTACGCAAACGGCTCACGGGAGAAAAACAGGCTCGATTTAGAAAAACTGGACTTTCATACAAAAGTACAAGAAGGTTATCAAGAGCTGATGAAGCGATTTCCGGAAAGATTTCATTCAGTTGATGCCGGGCAATCCAAAGGCCTCGTCGTTCAGGATGTTCTAAAGGTGATCGATGAAGCGTTGAAAAAAATTCAATTGTGACCTGTTTCCCAATAGTTGATATAATAATGTAAACGAGATCACGTTGTTTCCAATCTAAAGGAGGCCTTCACAGATGAAATTGATAGTGGCAGTTGTACAAGATCAGGACAGCAACAGACTTTTGAAAACCTTAACGGATCACAACTTCAGAGTCACAAAGCTTGCGACGACAGGAGGATTTCTTAAATCAGGCAATACAACGTTTATGATCGGTGTCGAGGATATACGCGTCAATAAAGCGTTGAGTCTCATTAAAGAAAACGGGCAGAAACGTGATCAGATGATTGCCCCTGTATCTCCAATGGGCGGAAATGCTGATTCCTATGTCCCTTATCCAGTCGAAGTTGAAGTTGGCGGAGCGACAGTATTTGTCCTTCCAGTCGATGAATTTCATCAATTTTAAGGATCTGAAACTGTGAAAATTAATAAAGATATACGTACATTTATAGATAATAAGCAGATTCCCTCTGTGAAAACATCTGAGATCACGGCATCGTTTAAAACATCAATGGAAAACCAAAGCAGCAAAATGAAGCTTGATCAGCTTACCAGGCTGTTATCTGATATAGAAGCATTCGGAAAAAGGCTAACGAAATCTCGGAATTTTAAAGACTTAGCGAGATTTAAAGGACTTGTGAAACGTTTTGTCAAAGAAGCTGTGGACAGCGGCCTTTCACATGAAACATCGAAAAGCTTTGACCTTTATGGGAACAGCAGAACGCTGGGACTTGTGAAAGAAATAGATGACAAATTGATACAGCTTACGGAAGAGATGATGGATCAGGAAAAACCGGCAATTGATTTGCTGGAGCGTATTGGCGAAATAAAAGGTTTATTAATTAACCTTTACACATAGAGAGTGATACAATGGCAATATCCTGGAAGGAAATGAACGAGCTTCAGCCCAGAGTGATGAAGCTTTTATATAATAGTATTGAGAAGGACAGACTATCACACGCTTATTTGTTTGAGGGGAAAAAAGGAACAGGCAAGCTTGATGCCGCGCTGCTTCTTGCAAAAAGCTTCTTTTGTCTGGAGGATGGCGCGGAGCCTTGCGAGAGCTGCCGAAACTGTAAACGGATAGAGTCAGGGAACCATCCTGATCTCCATCTTGTTCAGCCTGATGGCTTATCAATCAAAAAGGCGCAAATTCAAGCGCTCCAAGAAGAGTTTTCTAAGACAGGACTTGAATCGCATAAAAAGCTGTATATTATTTCGCACGCAGATCAAATGACAGCAAATGCGGCGAACAGCCTGCTGAAATTTTTAGAAGAACCGAACAAAGACACAATGGCCGTCCTCATCACTGAGCAGCCCCAAAGGTTATTGGATACCATCATTTCAAGATGCCAAACCCTTCCTTTTCAGCCTTTGCAGCCGAAAGCAATTGAAGACAGACTGATCGAACAGGACGTCTCGCCTCATATGGCAAGGCTTCTGGCCAACATGACTAATAATGTAGCAGAAGCAGTCGAATTAAGTCGAAATGATGAGTTTGCAGAGTCTAGAGCGAAAGTGATAAAATTGTATGAAGTCCTACACCAGCGGAAAGGACATGCTTTTTTCTTTATTCAAGATCAATGGATGCCCTTTTTCAAAGAAAAAACCCATCAAGAAATGGGTCTTGATATGCTCTTATTGATATATCGTGATGTGTTGTCCATCCAAATAGGAAATGAAGATAAATTGATTTATCAAGACTTATTCCAATCAATAAAACAGCATGCGCTACAATCAACACAACAAAGCGTTACGAATCAGATACTTGCTGTTTTAGAAGCAAAGAAACGGCTTCATTCCAATGTGAATGTACAAGGATTAATGGAGCACTTGGTGTTAATGTTGCAGGAGGGATAAGCTTGTACAATGTAATTGGTGTCCGCTTTAAGAAAGCGGGTAAAATATATTATTTTGATCCGAATGGATTTCATATAGAACATGACAGCTGCGTAATTGTAGAAACTGTCAGAGGCGTTGAGTACGGCCAGGTCGTAATTGCAAATAAACAGGTGGATGAGCATGATGTGGTGCTTCCCCTTCGAAAAGTGATACGTGTGGCTGACGAGCGCGATCTTCTCATTGTAGAAGAAAATAAACAGGAAGCACTATCAGCATTTGATATCTGCCAAAAGAAAGTGATTGAGCATGGCTTGGATATGAAGCTGGTCGATGTTGAATTCACGTTTGATCGCAATAAAGTCATTTTTTACTTCACTGCTGACGGCCGAGTCGACTTTAGAGAGCTTGTAAAGGATTTGGCTTCTATCTTTAAGACAAGAATTGAGCTGCGCCAAATCGGAGTAAGGGATGAGGCAAAAATGCTCGGAGGAATCGGTCCTTGCGGAAGAATGCTTTGCTGTTCAACGTTTCTTGGAGATTTTGAACCCGTTTCCATTAAAATGGCCAAGGATCAGAACTTGTCTTTAAATCCTACGAAGATTTCGGGTCTTTGCGGACGATTGATGTGCTGTCTAAAATATGAGAACGATGAGTATGAGACGGCAAAAGAACAGCTTCCGGATATAGGAGAAATGATTACGACAGCAAACGGTCCCGCGAAGGTCGTCGGACTAAATATTCTGGAACGGGTGCTTCAGGTGGAACTGATAAACCGTGAAAAAGTGATAGAATATACTTGGGAAGAGCTCTTGGAAGAGGGCGTCGTATCCGCACAAACCACAGATTAACGAGGTGTGGAACCTTGGATAAAAAAGAGTTATTTGATACAGTCATTAACTTAGAAGAACAAATTGGCTCACTGTACCGGCAGCTGGGGGATTTGAAGCAGCATATCGGTGAGATGATTGAGGAAAATCATCATTTACAGCTTGAAAACAAGCATTTGCGCAAACGGCTGGACGATACGACGCAGCAGATTGAAAAGTTCAAAGCTGATAAAAAAGAATCAAAAACACAGAAGACGGAGCAAACTGATATAGGGGAAGGATATGATAATCTGGCACGTCTGTATCAAGAAGGATTTCATATCTGCAATGTCCACTATGGAAGTGTTCGAAAAGAGGATTGTCTTTTCTGTCTGTCATTCTTAAATAAAAAATAGGGAAAAGGCTTCCGCATAAGACGGGAGCCTTTTTCAAAGGTACTGAAAGGATAAGAAGATGGTTTCATTACATGATGATGAAAGATTAGATTATTTGCTGGCAGAGGACATGAAAATCATACAAAGTCCAACAGTGTTTGCTTTTTCGTTGGACGCTGTGCTTCTGTCCAAATTTGCGTACGTTCCGATTCAAAAAGGGAAAATTGTTGATTTATGCACCGGCAATGGTATTGTGCCGCTGCTGCTCAGTACAAGATCAAAAGCAGACATTCTGGGAGTCGAAATTCAAGAAAGACTGCATGATATGGCTGTTCGCAGCGTGGAGTATAATAAGTTGGACGATCAGATCGAGATCATACATGATGACCTGAAAAACATGCCGGAGAAACTTGGACATAATCGATATGATGTTGTCACCTGCAATCCGCCGTATTTTAAAACGCCGAAACAAACTGAACAAAACATGAACGAGCATCTCCGAATCGCAAGACATGAAATCCACTGCACGCTGGAGGATGTCATTTCAGTCAGCAGCAAGCTGCTCAAGCAAGGGGGAAAAGCAGCTCTTGTTCACCGGCCGGGAAGGCTTCTGGAGATTTTTGAACTGATGAAGGCTTATCAAATCGAGCCGAAACGTGTACAATTTGTCTATCCGAAGCAAGGGAAAGAAGCCAATACCATTTTGGTTGAAGGTATCAAAGGCGGGCGCCCGGATTTGAAAATTCTTCCTCCCTTATTCGTATATGATGAACAAAATGAATATACAAAAGAAATCAGGACCATTTTATATGGAGACAAATAACCATTTCTTCTACGTCGTGAAATGTAAGGACAATAGCTGGTATGCCGGGTATACCAACGATCTGCATAAACGAGTGAAAACGCACAATGATGGAAAGGGCGCAAAGTACACAAAAGTAAGACGTCCGGTTGAATTAATTTTTGCCGAGAGCTTTTCAACAAAGCGGGAAGCTATGCAGGCGGAATATTATTTCAAAAAACTAACTCGGAAGAAAAAAGAGCTTTATATAGAAGAAAAGCGGAACAGCAAGGAGGCTGTATATGTTAAGGCGCCAAATGAGCTTTAATGGAAAGTCGGACATGGGGATTCTTTACTTGGTCCCAACCCCAATCGGAAATTTAGAGGATATGACATTCCGGGCGATCGACACGCTGAAATCAGTGGATGCGATTGCTGCGGAAGATACGAGGCAAACGAAAAAGCTTTGTCATGTATATGAAATTGAAACACCGCTCGTCAGCTATCACGAACACAATAAAGAAAGCAGTGGGCACAAAATTATTGAATGGCTGAAATCGGGAAAAAACATTGCTCTTGTCAGTGATGCCGGTCTGCCGACGATTTCTGATCCCGGAGCGGAAATTGTAAAGGATTTTACGGATATAGGCGGTTATGTTGTTCCGTTGCCGGGAGCAAATGCTGCATTAACAGCTCTTATTGCTTCAGGTATTGTACCGCAGCCTTTTTTCTTTTACGGTTTTCTCAACAGACAGAAAAAAGAAAAGAAGAAGGAGCTTGAAGCCCTTAAAAAACGGCAGGAAACGATCATTTTTTATGAAGCGCCCCACAGATTGAAGGAAACCTTGTCAGCGATGGCAGAGATATTAGGAGATCGGGAAATTGCTGTAACACGTGAACTCACTAAGAAATATGAAGAGTTTATCCGAGGAACGATATCCGAGGTCATTGGATGGGCAAACGAGGATCAGATACGCGGCGAGTTTTGTCTTGTTGTAGAAGGAAGTAATAATGAAGAGGTAGATGAGGAAGAACAATGGTGGGAAACCCTCACTGCGAAAGAACATGTCGAGCATTACATCTCGAAAGGCGCTACGTCTAAAGAAGCCATTAAAAAAGCAGCAGTCGATCGCAATGTACCAAAGCGTGAAGTGTACGATGCTTACCATATTAAGCAATAAAAAAACGTTCTTGTGTCATAACAAGAACGTTTTTTGTACAAGAAATGATTATTTAAGGTTTTGAAGCTGGTTTTGGATTTCGCTGATGATTTGCTCAGCGCCTTCTTTACTAAGAACCAATTTACCGCCTGCAAGTTTAAGGTTATCATCAGAAACTTCACCAGTTACTTGGCAAGTCATGTTTGGTTTATATTTTTTAAGGATGATTTTTTCATCATCAACATAGATTTCAAGAGCATCTTTTTCTGCGATTCCAAGAGTACGACGCAGTTCGATAGGAATAACTACACGTCCTAATTCATCAACTTTACGTACAATACCAGTAGATTTCATAAACATTCTCCTCCCAAGAGATACTTATTTGTTTAAATTATATTTTTCTTCGTCATTATTCGACAAAATCCTTACCTTCATAGCATAACAAGGTTTCCAATAATCGTCAATCATTTTGTTTACTATTGATTGTAAGAATTAGTTCTTATAGTCAGTAATGTCTTAGAAACTACCGAAATAACAGCATTTTATAAATATTTAATAAAGCTATTATCCTACTAAAAATCCTTTTAAATCAAGACTTTCGAACCAAAGTTTTTTATTTCATTTGATTATATACGACAAAATTCGACACGAACAGACTTTTTTTATTTTCATTAAAGATTTTTAATTTTAATTATTCTTTTTCAGGGCGTATGTATATATTCTTGATCTTAAAGGCTAAGATGGTATCATAGATAAAGGATAAATATAAATAATATTCATATATGATTTGCACTTATCGCCGCTCTCGTCCTTTGGGCGGGAGCTTTTTGACATTCTGATTAGGAGGTTTCAAGATGCCGCAAGAAAACAATACATTTTACATTACAACACCGATTTATTATCCGAGCGGAAAATTACATATCGGCCATGCATATACGACAGTCGCGGGAGATGCAATGGCACGTTACAAAAGATTAAAAGGGTTCGATGTTCGCTATTTAACGGGAACGGACGAGCATGGACAAAAGATCCAGCAAAAAGCTGAACAGGAAAACATTACACCTCAGGAGTATGTGGATCGCGCAGCGGCAGATATTCAAAAACTGTGGAAGCAGCTTGAAATCTCAAACGACGACTTTATCCGCACGACAGAAAAACGGCATAAAGTTGTCATTGAAAAAGTGTTTCAAAAGCTTCTTGATAACGGGGACATCTATCTTGATGAGTATGAAGGCTGGTACAGCATCCCTGATGAAACGTTCTACACGGAAACTCAGCTCGTTGATATTGAGCGGAATGAAAAGGGAGAGGTCATCGGCGGAAAAAGCCCTGACAGCGGTCACCCAGTTGAATTGATCAAAGAGGAATCTTATTTCTTCCGCATGGGGAAATACGCGGATCGTCTTCTGAAATACTATGAAGAAAACCCGACATTCATTCAGCCAGAATCACGCAAAAACGAAATGATTAATAACTTTATCAAACCTGGACTTGAGGATTTGGCAGTATCACGTACCACTTTTGATTGGGGCGTGAAGGTGCCGGAAAATCCAAAGCATGTTGTATATGTTTGGATTGACGCACTATTTAACTATTTAACGGCACTCGGTTATGATACAGAAAATGATGAGCTTTATCAAAAATATTGGCCTGCCGATGTTCATTTAGTCGGTAAGGAGATTGTACGATTCCATACTATTTACTGGCCAATTATGCTGATGGCGCTGGATCTTCCGCTGCCAAAGCAAGTATTCGCGCATGGCTGGCTTTTGATGAAAGACGGAAAAATGTCGAAATCAAAAGGAAACGTTGTAGATCCGGTTACATTAATTGAACGCTATGGTTTAGACGAACTTCGCTATTACTTGCTTCGCGAAGTGCCGTTCGGATCAGACGGTGTTTTCACGCCGGAAGGATTTGTTGAGCGAATCAACTATGATTTAGCGAATGATTTAGGAAATCTATTGAATCGTACTGTTGCGATGATTAATAAGTATTTTGACGGACAAATCGGTTCTTACAAAGGTGCTGTTACGGAATTTGACCATACGCTCACTTCTGTTGCTGAAGAAACAGTGAAAGCTTATGAGAAAGCAATGGAAAATATGGAGTTCTCGGTAGCACTTTCGACTTTATGGCAGCTCATCAGCCGCACAAACAAATACATTGATGAGACAGCTCCATGGGTGCTTGCGAAAGATCCGGCAAAAGAAGAAGAATTGCGATCAGTTATGTATCATCTCGCTGAATCATTGCGTATTTCAGCGGTACTGCTTCAGCCATTCTTAACAAAAACACCTGAAAAAATGTTCGAGCAGCTGGGCATTACTGATGAATCTTTAAAAGCTTGGGACAGCATTACAGCTTTCGGCCAGCTGAAAGATACAAAAGTACAAAAAGGCGAGCCATTGTTCCCTCGTTTAGAGGCAGAAGAAGAAATTGCTTACATCAAAGGGAAAATGCAAGGTTCAGCACCAGCGAAAGAAGAAACAAAAGAAGAAGAGCCTCAAGAGGTCGATCGTTTACCTGAAATTACGATTGATCAATTTATGGATGTAGAGCTTCGCGTAGCTGAGGTCATTGAGGCAGAGCCAGTGAAAAAAGCAGACCGTTTATTGAAGCTGCAGCTTGATCTTGGTTTTGAAAAGCGCCAAGTGGTATCCGGCATTGCGAAGCATTATACGCCTGAAGAGCTTGTTGGAAAAAAACTCGTTTGTGTAACAAATCTAAAACCGGTTAAACTCAGAGGAGAGCTTTCTCAAGGTATGATCCTTGCAGGAGAAGCAGACGGCGTTTTAAAGGTCGTGTCTATCGATCAGTCGTTACCAAAAGGCACAAGAATTAAATAATGATAAAACAAAAGGTGTTTCACGTGTAACAATTCGTCGAACACCTTTTGTGTTTCGACAAGAAAGGAGTTTTTCACTTATGTTGTTTGACACTCACGCGCATTTAAATGCAGAACAATATGATACTGATCTTGAAGAGGTTATTGAACGGGCAAAAGCTGAAAAAGTTGAACGAATTGTCGTAGTTGGTTTTGACCGTCCGACGATTACCCGTGCGATGGAAATGATTGAGGAATATGATTTTATTTATGCAGCCATTGGCTGGCACCCTGTTGACGCAATTGACATGACAGAGGAAGACTTAGCGTGGATTAAAGAGCTTTCTGCTCATGAGAAAGTGGTAGCCATAGGGGAAATGGGACTGGATTATCATTGGGATAAATCACCTAAAGATATTCAAAAAGAGGTGTTTAGAAAACAAATCGCCTTAGCGAAAGAGGTCAATTTGCCTATTATCATTCATAACCGTGATGCAACGGAGGATGTCGTGACCATTTTGAAAGAGGAAGGCGCAGAAGCTGTGGGTGGAATCATGCACTGCTTTACAGGAAGTGCGGAAGTGGCAAGAGAATGCATGAAAATGAATTTTTATTTATCATTTGGGGGACCGGTGACATTTAAAAATGCGAAGAAACCGAAGGAAGTAGTGAAGGAAATTCCCAATGACCGGCTGCTGATTGAAACGGACTGCCCGTTTCTCACACCGCACCCTTTCCGCGGGAAAAGAAATGAGCCAAGCTATGTGAAATATGTGGCAGAACAAATCGCCGAATTAAAAGAAATGACCTTTGAAGAGATTGCTTCCATCACGACTGAAAATGCGAAAAGACTTTTCCGTATAAACTGACAAAAAACGCTAGCGGGTTTTGTAAGAGCTTGTCCCTTACAGCGTTTTTCTATAAAAGTTCTACATGCTTTCTTCTCCTCATAGGATAGGTTTGTCGACAAGTCTTTCTTCCGTTTCTCAGTGTATTTCAGGATAATGAAGAGGACACTGAGCTTTTGGGAGAAAGAGAAGGGAGGGTTGACAGCCTTTTAGATACTCTATATAATCTCTCCGAGGAGAAGGAGGCGTTTTTCATCACACAAAAAATGAAAAAGCTGTTTTCCGTAAAGCTTAGCAAAAGCAAAGTCATTCTGGTTGCTGCTTGTTTGCTTTTGGCAGGAAGCGGGACTGCGTACGCGGCTCATGAGCTGACGAAACAATCAGTCTCAGTTTCTATCAATGGCAAAAAGAAACATATACGCACACATGCAAATACAGTCGGTGATCTTTTGGAGACGCTTGATATAAAGACAAGAGACGAAGACAAGATCACACCTGCTAAACAGACAAAGATAACAGCAGACATGGACGTTGTGTATGAGGCTGCAAAACCTGTGAAGCTTACAATAAACGGGGAAGAAAAGACGTTATGGTCAACAGCAAAAACGGTCGGTGCATTACTGGACGAACAAGATGTTGATGTGAAAGAACAAGATCAAATTGATCCCGCAATAGATACAGATATTTCGAAAGACATGAAGATTAACATAGAGCCCGCATTTCAGGTTACTGTGAATGATGCAGGGAAACAAAAGAAGATCTGGACGACTTCGACTACGGTCGCTGACTTTTTAAAACAGCAAAAGATGAACATAAAAGACGAAGATAAAATCAAGCCTGCGTTAGATGCAAAGCTGACGAAAGGAAAGGCTGATATTACAATTACTCGTATCGAAAAGGTCACCGATGTAGTTGAAGAGAAGATTGCGTTCGATGTGAAAAAGCAAGAAGACGCTTCTCTTGAAAAAGGGAAAGAAAAGGTCGTCCAAAAAGGAAAAGAAGGCAAGCTAAAAAAACATTTCGAAGTCGTTAAAGAAAACGGCAAAGAAGTGTCCAGAGAGCTTGTAAAAGAAGAAACAGCTGAGCAAAGCAAAGATAAAGTGATTGCTGTCGGCACAAAGCAAAGCAGCCCAAAAGTTGAAACGGTCAGTGCTTCAGGTGATTCAAAAACAGTTGTGTCCCGCAGCAATGAATCAACAGGCAAAGTCATGACTGTATCATCTACGGCTTATACGGCAAGCTGCAGCGGTTGTTCAGGACATACAGCGACAGGCGTCAATTTAAAAAATAATCCGAATGCCAAAGTCATCGCTGTGGATCCAAACGTCATTCCGCTAGGCTCCAAAGTCCACGTGGAAGGCTATGGATATGCCATTGCTGCAGATACCGGTTCAGCGATTAAAGGGAACAAGATAGACGTCTTTTTTCCAGAGAAATCATCGGCGTACCGATGGGGAAATAAAACAGTCAAAATTAAAATCTTAAATTAATATATACTTATGTATTCAGAGGGTTTTGCGCCCTCTGTTTTTTTCGTTATAATAGACAAAGTGCATTTTCTGCTTATTAGACGCTCGATATAAGAAAAAGTTTCATGAATATACAAAAGTTTTTATTTTGTCTTGGAGGAAATAATGAAAATTAAAGAGATCATTGTGGTCGAGGGGCGTGACGATACGGCCCGCATCAAATTGGCTGTTGATGCAGACACAATTGAAACAAATGGTTCAGCCATCGATGATCATGTGATTGACCAAATCCGTTTGGCCCAGAAGACCAGAGGCGTCATTATTTTAACGGATCCTGACTTTCCGGGAGAGAAGATTCGCAAAACCATCTCAAAGGCTGTACCCGGCTGTAAGCATGCATTTTTGCCAAAACATCTTGCCAAACCTAAAAACAAGCGGGGAATTGGTGTGGAGCATGCATCGGTTGAAAGCATTAGGGCATGTTTAGAAAATGTGCATGAGGAGATGGAAACGCAGCCGAGTGACATTTCAGCTGAGGATTTGATTCATGCCGGACTAATAGGCGGACCTGCGGCCAAACGCCGCCGGGAACGACTGGGTGATCTGTTGAAAATCGGCTATACAAATGGTAAACAGCTTCAAAAACGGCTGCAAATGTTTCAAATTAAAAAAAGTGATTTTATGAGTGCGCTCGATACCGTTATGCGGGAGGAACAGAATGAATAAAGATATTGCGACACCGATTAGAACGAAAGAGATACTGAAGAAATACGGTTTTTCTTTTAAAAAGAGCTTAGGACAGAATTTCTTAATTGATACGAACATTTTAAACAGAATTGTTGATCACGCGGAAGTGACTGAGAAAACAGGTGTCATTGAAATCGGCCCGGGAATCGGGGCTTTAACCGAACAGCTTGCCAAGCGGGCGAAAAAGGTCGTGGCATTTGAGATTGACCAGCGATTATTGCCGATTCTGAAGGATACGCTGTCACCTTACGACAATGTCACTGTCATTCATCAGGACGTGTTAAAGGCTGATGTCAAATCAGTCATTGAAGAACAATTTCAAGATTGTGATGAGATCATGGTAGTTGCCAACCTTCCTTATTACGTAACAACACCGATTATCATGAAACTGCTTGAAGAACATCTTCCGCTGAAAGGGATTGTGGTCATGCTGCAAAAAGAAGTGGCTGAGCGCATGGCGGCTGATCCTTCATCTAAGGAATACGGCTCGCTTTCAATCGCGGTGCAGTTTTATACAGAAGCCAAAACGGTGATGATCGTTCCGAAAACCGTATTTGTTCCTCAGCCTAATGTCGATTCCGCAGTCATCCGTCTGGTTCTCCGAGACGGTCCGGCAGTGGACGTGGAAAACGAATCCTTTTTCTTTCAGCTCATCAAGGCAAGCTTTGCACAGCGCCGTAAAACGCTGCTCAATAACTTAGTTAACAATCTGCCTGAAGGAAAAGCGCAAAAATCAACAATTGAGCAAGTGCTCGAAGAAACAAATATTGACGGTAAGCGCCGAGGTGAATCCCTGTCTATTGAGGAGTTCGCAGCGCTGTCTAACGGATTGTATAAAGCCCTTTTCTAAAAGGGCTTTTTGTTTTGCGCACCACATGGACTGCCGCTACATAGGCTAGAGAAGGACCTTTCATTCAATGATAAGAAAAAACTTGGACTCAGCGAAAAAAGGCGCTTTCTCAAGGCTCTTTCTTTCATGATGAGGCTTAGTCTATGTGTGGAGTGAGGAACGTGCAATTTCAAATAGGGGATATGGTAGCCAGAAAATCCTATCAGATGGATGTTTTGTTTCGAATTATAGGAATAGAGCAAACGAGCAAAGGAAATGCAATTGCCATTTTGCATGGAGATGAAGTCAGGCTGATTGCTGATTCGGATTTTTCTGATCTGGTAGCAGTGAAAAAAGATGAGCAGATGATGCGGAAAAAGAAAGATGAGAGCAGAATGAATGAGTCGCTCGAATTGCTCCGCCAGGATTATAAACTGCTCAGAGAAAAACAGGAGTACTATGCGACAAGCCAATATCAGCATCAGGAGCATTATTTCCATATGCCGGGCAAAGTGCTTCATCTGGATGGTGACGAAGCATATCTGAAAAAATGCCTGAATGTCTATAAAAAAATTGGAGTGCCGGTCTATGGCATCCATTGCCATGAAAAGAAAATGTCTGCTTCTATTGAAGAATTGCTCGACAAATATCGACCTGATATCCTGGTGATCACAGGGCATGATGCGTATTCGAAGCAAAAGGGCGGTATTGATGATTTGAATGCGTACAGACATTCTAAGCACTTTGTTGAAACTGTTCAAACAGCCCGAAAAAAGATCCCTCACTTAGATCAGCTTGTTATTTTTGCGGGGGCCTGCCAATCCCATTTTGAATCACTCATCAGAGCGGGTGCAAATTTTGCAAGTTCACCGTCAAGAGTCAATATTCATGCGCTTGATCCGGTATATATCGTCGCGAAGATCAGCTTTACGCCGTTTATGGAACGGATTAATGTATGGGAAGTGCTCCGTAATACGCTGACAAGAGAGAAAGGGCTTGGAGGTATTGAAACAAGAGGAGTTCTGAGAATTGGTATGCCTTATAAGTCCAATTAACAGTTGAAAACCTGCATAGGAGAGCTATGCGGGTTTTTTATTTTACATAATGATACATAATTTACCGAAACTTGCGGAACATAATTGAGGAATCATAGAATTTTGTCAAAATAATTTTATTGACAACGTCTTATTAACGTTGATATAATTTAAATTTTATTTGACAAAAATGGGCTCGTGTTGTACAATAAATGTAGTGAGGTGGATGCAATGGCGAAGACGTTGTCCGATATTAAAAGATCGCTTGATGGGAATTTAGGTAAAAGGCTGACGTTAAAAGCAAACGGTGGCCGCCGAAAAACGATTGAGCGTTCGGGCATTTTAGCTGAGACGTACCCTTCTGTTTTTGTGATACAACTAGATCAAGACGAGAACTCGTTTGAAAGAGTTTCATACAGTTATGCTGATATTTTGACTGAGACTGTTGAGCTGACATTTAATGATGACGCCGCAAGCTCAGTGGCATTTTAACGGGCAGTGAACCTTTTGTTTACTGCTTTTTGTTTTGCCTTTTTTGTTTCCAGTAATTTTAACGAAAGTTCCATCTGATTTAACAAAAGATAAAACAGTCACATATTATCGTGACGTGCACGAATGGCTATCACTTCTAAAAAAGGGGTTGTTTCGTTTGGGCAGACGTCGTGGAGTTATGTCAGATGAGTTTAAATATGAGCTGGCTAAAGACCTTGGTTTTTATGACACAGTAAAAAATGGCGGCTGGGGCGAAATTCGGGCTCGCGATGCCGGTAACATGGTAAAGCGTGCTATTGAAATCGCCGAACAGCAAATGGCTCAGAATCAGAATAACCGATAAGGATGTGACCCGGGGGACGTGCTGTTCCCTGGTTTTTTTATTTTGGATATAAATACATAATGGGCTGAATATGGATATGTTCATCCTGTACTTCAAATGTGATACAATGTTCATACTTATGTTTAGATGGAGAAGTAGGTGAAAGCTATGCGTATTTTAGAAAAAGCGCCAGCTAAGATCAATCTGTCACTTGACGTCACCCGAAAACGCCCGGATGGCTATCATGAAGTCGAAATGATCATGACGACAATTGATTTAGCTGATCGAATTGAATTGACGGAGCTTGCAGAGGATGAAGTGAGGGTTTCCTCCCACAACCGATTTGTGCCTGATGACCAAAGAAACTTAGCTTATCAGGCTGCCAAGCTGATCAAGGACAGATACAACGTGAAAAAGGGAGTTTCCATCATGATTACGAAGGTAATTCCGGTGGCTGCCGGTCTTGCCGGCGGAAGCAGTGATGCGGCGGCGACACTCAGAGGGCTGAACAGACTGTGGAATTTAAATCTGTCCGCGGAAACGCTTGCTGAGCTTGGAGCGGAAATTGGCTCTGACGTTTCATTTTGTGTCTATGGCGGAACTGCATTAGCAACAGGGCGCGGCGAGAAAATTAAACATATCAGCACGCCTCCGCACTGCTGGGTCATTTTAGCGAAGCCGACAATCGGTGTATCAACTGCTGAAGTGTACAGAGCGCTGAAACTGGATGGTATAGAGCATCCCGATGTACAAGGCATGATCGAGGCGATAGAAGAAAAGAGTTTTCAGAAGATGTGCAGCCGGTTAGGCAATGTGCTTGAATCTGTTACACTCGATATGCATCCTGAAGTTGCGATGATCAAAAACCAGATGAAACGCTTTGGTGCAGATGCCGTGTTAATGAGCGGGAGCGGCCCGACAGTGTTTGGACTGGTTCAGTATGAGTCGAAGGTGCAGAGAATTTATAACGGGTTAAGAGGCTTCTGCGATCAAGTTTATGCGGTGAGAATGATCGGCGAACAGAACGCTCTTGATTAAATCCGTATATTAAGTTATATTGATCTTAAAATATTCGGATTTTGGGGGTAAGTTCATGAAGTTTCGTCGCAGCGGCAGATTGGTGGACTTAACAAATTATTTGTTAACCCATCCGCACGAGTTAATACCGCTAACCTTTTTCTCTGAGCGGTATGAATCTGCAAAATCATCGATCAGTGAAGATTTAACAATTATTAAACAAACCTTTGAACAGCAGGGGATTGGTACTTTGCTTACTGTTCCCGGGGCTGCCGGAGGCGTTAAATATATTCCGAAAATGAAGCAGGCTGAAGCTGAAGAGTTTGTGCAGACACTTGGACAGTCGCTGGCAAATCCTGAGCGTATCCTTCCGGGCGGTTATGTATATTTAACGGATATCTTAGGAAAGCCATCTGTACTCTCCAAGGTAGGGAAGCTGTTTGCTTCCGTGTTTGCAGAACGCGAAATTGATGTTGTCATGACCGTTGCCACGAAAGGCATCCCTCTTGCGTATGCAGCTGCAAGCTATTTGAATGTGCCTGTTGTGATCGTTCGTAAAGACAATAAGGTAACAGAGGGCTCCACAGTCAGCATTAATTACGTTTCAGGCTCCTCAAACCGCATTCAAACAATGTCACTTGCGAAAAGAAGCATGAAAACGGGTTCAAACGTACTCATTATTGATGACTTTATGAAAGCAGGCGGCACCATTAATGGTATGATTAACCTGTTGGATGAGTTTAACGCAAATGTGGCGGGAATCGGCGTCTTAGTTGAAGCCGAAGGAGTAGATGAACGTCTTGTTGACGAATATATGTCACTTCTTACTCTTTCAACCATCAACATGAAAGAGAAGTCCATTGAAATTCAGAATGGCAATTTTCTGCGTTTTTTTAAAGACAATCTTTTAAAGAATGGAGAGACAGAATCATGACAAAAGCAGTCCACACAAAACATGCCCCAGCGGCAATCGGACCTTATTCACAAGGGATTATCGTCAACAATATGTTTTACAGCTCAGGTCAAATCCCTTTGACTCCTTCAGGCGAAATGGTGAACGGCGATATTAAGGAGCAGACTCATCAAGTATTCAGCAATTTAAAGGCGGTTCTGGAAGAAGCGGGTGCTTCTTTTGAAACAGTTGTAAAAGCAACTGTATTTATCGCGGATATGGAACAGTTTGCGGAAGTAAACGAAGTGTACGGACAATATTTTGACACTCACAAACCGGCGAGATCTTGTGTTGAAGTCGCGAGACTCCCGAAGGATGCGTTAGTCGAGATCGAAGTTATTGCACTGGTGAAATAATAAGAAAAGTGATTCTGGGAGAGCCCGGGATCACTTTTTTATTTACCTTATGCCCGAAATGAAAGCTTTATGACCTAATTGTGTAACTATATCCTATTTTTTCAAAAAATATTTTAAAAACGAGCAGGATTTCAGAAAAAATCGTGGAATTGATACACTAATGCTTTTATATAGGGAAAAGGTGGTGAACTACTGTGGAAGTTACTGACGTAAGATTACGCCGCGTGAATACCGATGGTCGCATGAGAGCGATTGCATCCATCACGCTGGATCACGAATTTGTTGTACATGATATTCGTGTGATTGATGGAAACAATGGTCTTTTCGTTGCGATGCCGAGTAAACGCACCCCTGATGGAGAGTTCCGCGATATTGCTCATCCTATTAATTCAAGCACGCGAGGAAAGATTCAAGATGCCGTGTTAAATGAGTATCATCGTCTGGGTGACACTGAAGCATTAGAATTCGAAGAAGCTGGAGCTTCTTAAAAAATAACCAAAAAGCAAGGACTGCTGAAAGGGCTGACATAAGCCTTTTGCCGGCGGTCCTTTTTTAATTCTGATTTTTCAAACTTAGTTGCACTCAATAGAAAATTCTTGCACTTCATGAAGTCTCCTTGAAATCAGAAGATATTTAGGATATATTTTTCTATGGATAAAAGGGATATTGGAGGCCAATAAATGGATAAGCGGTTTGCAGTTGTTTTAGCGGCTGGACAAGGAACGAGAATGAAATCGAAGCTTTATAAAGTCCTTCATCCAGTTTGCGGTAAGCCTATGGTAGAGCACGTCGTGGACGAAGCCTTAAAATTATCTTTATCAAAGCTTGTCACGATTGTCGGACATGGTGCGGAAGAAGTGAAAAAGCAGCTTGGTGATAAAAGCGAGTACGCGCTTCAAGCAGAACAGCTTGGCACTGCTCATGCTGTAAAACAGGCACAGCCATTTCTTGCTGACGAAAAAGGCGTCACAATTGTCATTTGCGGAGATACGCCGCTTTTGACAGCAGAGACGATGGAACAGATGCTGAAAGAACATACACAAAGAGAAGCGAAAGCTACGATTTTAACTGCGGTTGCAGAAGATCCAACCGGATACGGCCGCATTATTCGCAGCGAAAACGGAGCGGTTCAAAAAATCGTTGAGCATAAGGACGCCTCTGAAGAAGAACTTCTTGTAACTGAGATCAACACCGGTACGTATTGTTTTGACAATGAAGCGCTATTTCGGGCTATTGATCAGGTGTCTAATGATAATGCCCAAGGCGAGTATTATTTGCCGGATGTCATAGAGATTCTTAAAAATGAAGGCGAAACTGTTGCCGCTTACCAGACTGGTAATTTCCAAGAAACGCTCGGAGTTAATGATAGAGTTGCTCTTTCTCAGGCAGAACAATTTATGAAAGAGCGCATTAATAAACGGCATATGCAAAATGGCGTGACGTTGATCGACCCGATGAATACGTATATTTCTCCTGACGCTGTTATCGGAAGCGATACTGTGATTTACCCTGGAACTGTGATTAAAGGTGAGGTGCAAATCGGAGAAGATACGATTATTGGCCCTCATACGGAGATTATGAATAGTGCCATTGGCAGCCGTACGGTTATTAAACAATCGGTAGTCAATCACAGTAAAGTGGGGAATGATGTAAACATAGGACCTTTTGCTCACATCAGACCTGATTCTGTCATCGGGAATGAAGTGAAGATCGGGAATTTTGTAGAAATTAAAAAGACTCAATTCGGAGACCGAAGCAAGGCATCTCATCTAAGCTATGTCGGCGATGCTGAGGTAGGCACTGATGTAAACCTGGGCTGCGGTTCAATTACTGTCAATTATGATGGAAAGAATAAGTATTTGACAAAAATTGAAGATGGCGCGTTTATCGGCTGCAATTCCAACTTGGTTGCCCCTGTCACAGTCGGAGAAGGCGCTTATGTGGCGGCAGGTTCAACTGTTACGGAAGATGTACCTGGAAAAGCACTTGCTATTGCCAGAGCGAGACAAGTAAATAAAGACGATTATGTGAAAAATATTCATAAAAAATAATCCTAAATTCGGAGGTTTATCCATGTCTAATCAATACGGAGATAAGAATTTAAAGATTTTTTCTTTGAATTCGAATCCAGAGCTTGCAAAAGAAATCGCAGATATAGTTGGAGTTCAATTAGGGAAATGTTCTGTCACAAGATTTAGTGACGGGGAAGTCCAAATTAATATCGAAGAAAGTATTCGCGGATGTGATTGTTACATCATCCAGTCTACAAGTGACCCCGTTAACGAGCATATTATGGAACTGCTGATTATGGTAGATGCGTTAAAACGCGCTTCTGCAAAAACGATTAACATTGTTATTCCTTATTACGGTTATGCGCGTCAAGACAGAAAAGCAAGATCCCGTGAGCCAATCACAGCTAAACTTTTCGCTAACCTGCTTGAAACAGCCGGTGCGACTCGTGTGATTGCACTTGACCTGCATGCGCCGCAAATTCAAGGATTCTTTGATATACCGATTGACCACTTAATGGGTGTTCCGATTTTAGGAGAATATTTTGAAGGCAAAAATCTTGAAGATATCGTCATTGTTTCACCAGACCATGGCGGTGTGACACGTGCCCGCAAACTGGCTGACCGACTAAAAGCGCCAATTGCGATTATCGATAAACGCCGTCCGCGTCCAAACGTGGCGGAAGTCATGAATATTGTAGGTAACATCGAAGGGAAGACTGCTATCCTCATCGATGACATTATTGATACTGCAGGTACGATTACACTTGCTGCTAATGCGCTCGTTGAAAACGGAGCGAAAGAAGTATATGCATGCTGTACACACCCTGTACTATCAGGCCCTGCGGTTGAACGGATTAATAATTCAACAATTAAAGAGCTTGTTGTGACAAACAGCATCAAGCTTCCCGAAGAAAAGAAAATTGAACGCTTTAAGCAGCTTTCAGTCGGACCGCTTCTGGCCGAAGCGATTATTCGCGTTCATGAGCAGCAATCTGTCAGCTACCTTTTCAGCTAAACCGATTTTGAAAGGTTTAAACCTTTATCGTTTTGGGTATTGTTTGTAATAGGACAACTAAAACGACAATAGGATGGTGCTGAATATGGCAACTTTAACGGCAAAAGAAAGAACGGACTTTACTCGTTCGTCTCTTCGGAATATCCGTACTTCAGGACATGTTCCAGGTATCATATATGGGAAGGGTACGGGTAACAAACCTGTGTCATTAGACAGTGTGGAGCTCATCAAAACGCTGAGGGACGAAGGCAAAAATGCAGTCATTACGCTTGAGGTCAGCGGAGAAAAACACTCAGTCATGGTAACAGACCTGCAGACGGACCCGCTGAAAAATGAAATCACTCATGCTGATTTTCAAGTAGTTAATATGAGTGAGGACATTGAAGTGGAAGTTCCGATTCATCTGACCGGAGAAGCCATTGGAGTGAAAAACGGAGGCGTACTGCAGCAGCCGTTATATGCACTTACTGTAAAGGCCAAGCCAAAAGCCATTCCGCAAACGATTGAGGCTGATATTTCAAGCCTCGATGTAAATGAAGTACTGACGATTGCAGATTTGCCTGCTGGCGGTGACTACTCCTTTAATCATGAATCAGATGAGGTTGTGGCTTCAATCCTTCCTCCGCAGCAGCAGGAAGCAGCTGAGGTCGATGAAGAGGAATCTGCCGATGCTCAGCCAGAAGGTGAAAACGAACAATAATAGCTTAAGGCGTAACCCTCCCGCGGTTACGTCTTTTGTGCTAGAATGAGAAGAATTATAGCCCGTTTATGAAGACGGGAGTTATGTGACTAAGGGAGGATTCGCCATGCTTGTGATTGCCGGTCTCGGAAACCCGGGGAAGAACTATGAAAATACACGGCATAATGTCGGATTTATGGTGATAGATCAGCTTGCAAAGGAATGGAATATAGAGCTGAATCAAAATAAATTTAACGGATTATACGGAACCGGATTTGTTTCCGGCAAAAAGGTTCTACTTGTTAAACCGCTTACATATATGAATTTATCAGGAGAATGTTTGCGGCCTTTAATGGACTACTATGATGTCGATAACGAAGATTTGACAGTCATTTATGACGACCTTGACCTTCCGACTGGCAAGATCCGTTTAAGAACGAAAGGAAGCGCCGGAGGGCACAATGGCATCAAATCACTGATCCAGCATCTTGGTACATCCGAGTTTGACCGTATCCGCATCGGAATCGGCCGGCCTGTAAACGGCATGAAGGTCGTTGATTATGTGTTAGGCTCCTTTACCAAGGAGGAGGCACCTGAGATCGAAGAAGCGGTTGATAAATCTGTGAAGGCTTGTGAGGCTTCTTTGAGTAAACCGTTTTTAGAAGTCATGAACGAATTTAACGCAAAGGTATAAAATGTAACAACAAAGTCCATACTACACCAAAATGACTTTTTCATCAGGAGGTCCCTTGTATGGCTTTGCATTATTATTGTCGTCATTGCGGAGTGAAAGTAGGCAGTCTCGAATCTTCAATGGTATCGACAGACTCACTTGGATTTCAGCACTTAACAAATGAGGAAAGAAACGATATGATTTCTTATAAAGAAAATGGAGATGTCCATGTTTTGACGATATGTGAAGACTGCCAAGAGGCGCTTGACCGAAATCCGCATTACCACGAATATCACACATTTATTCAATAAAAAGCTTTGGTGTAGACACTAGACCAAAGCGTTTTTCTGTTCTCACAGGAAACAGAGAGGAGGGGCCATATGGACAACATTCAAACCTTTATAAAAGAAAGCGATGACTTTAAATCCATCATCAACGGTTTACACGAGGGCCTGAAGGAACAGCTGCTCGCGGGTCTGTCGGGTTCCGCGCGTTCTGTTTTTACTTCTGCTCTGGCTAATGAAACGAATAAGCCTATCTTTCTAATCACCCATAACTTATATCAAGCCCAGAAAGTAACAGATGATCTGACTTCACTTCTAGAGGATCGGTCTGTCCTTTTGTACCCCGTCAATGAACTCATTTCATCAGAAATCGCAGTTGCAAGCCCTGAATTGCGGGCGCAGCGATTAGATGTCATTAATAGACTAACGAATGGAGAAGCGCCAATTGTCGTTGCTCCGGTAGCTGCAATCAGAAGAATGCTGCCGCCTGTTGAGGTGTGGAAAAGCAGCCAGATGCTCATTCAAGTAGGCCATGATATTGAACCTGACCAGCTTGCCTCACGGCTGGTAGAGGTAGGGTATGAGCGGTCTGATATGGTTTCTGCGCCCGGGGAATTCAGTATTCGCGGGGGAATCATTGACATTTATCCGTTGACTTCAGAGAATCCGGTGAGAATTGAACTTTTTGACACCGAGGTGGATTCAATCCGCAGCTTTAATTCAGATGATCAGCGGTCAATTGAGACCCTTACCTCGATCAATATCGGTCCCGCGAAGGAATTAATTATCAGACCGGAAGAAAAAGCGCGGGCGATGGAGAAAATCGATAGTGGTCTTGCCGCGAGCCTGAAAAAATTAAAGGCTGACAAACAAAAAGAAATACTTCATGCGAATATTTCTCACGATAAAGAACGCTTGTCTGAAGGCCAGACAGATCAGGAGCTCGTGAAGTATCTCTCATATTTCTATGAAAAGCCTGCTAGTTTACTAGATTATACACCTGATAATACACTCCTGATTTTGGATGAAGTCAGTCGGATTCATGAGATGGAAGAACAGCTTCAAAAAGAAGAAGCGGAGTTTATCACAAATCTTCTTGAGGAAGGGAAGATTTTGCATGATATTCGTTTGTCATTCAGCTTCCAGAAAATAGTGGCTGAGCAAAAACGGCCTCTGCTGTACTACTCTTTATTTTTGCGGCATGTACACCATACGAGCCCGCAAAATATTGTCAATGTGTCAGGCCGGCAAATGCAGAGTTTCCATGGCCAAATGAACGTGCTTGCGGGCGAAATGGAGCGTTTTAAAAAATCAAATTTCACTGTTGTGTTCTTAGGAGCAAACAAGGAACGTACACAGAAATTGTCATCTGTTTTGGCTGATTATGATATCGAGGCCGCCGTGACAGACAGCAAAAAAGCGCTTGTTCAGGGACAGGTCTATATCATGGAAGGCGAGCTCCAATCAGGATTTGAGCTGCCGTTAATGAAGCTTGCCGTTATTACGGAAGAAGAACTGTTCAAAAACCGTGTAAAGAAGAAGCCGCGAAAACAGAAGCTTACCAATGCAGAACGCATCAAAAGCTATTCTGAGCTTCAAATTGGAGATTATGTCGTTCATATTAATCACGGGATCGGAAAATACCTGGGGATCGAAACTCTTGAAATCAACGGCATTCATAAAGACTATTTAAATATACATTATCAGGGCAGTGACAAGCTTTACGTCCCTGTAGAACAAATTGATCAGGTCCAAAAATATGTCGGCTCCGAAGGAAAAGAGCCAAAGCTGTATAAATTAGGCGGAAGTGAATGGAAGCGGGTCAAGAAAAAAGTAGAGACATCCGTTCAGGATATTGCTGACGACTTAATTAAGCTGTATGCCGAAAGAGAAGCGAGCAAGGGCTATGCGTTTTCTCCTGACCATGAGATGCAGCGTGAATTCGAATCGGCTTTCCCTTATCAAGAGACTGAGGATCAGCTCCGTTCGATTCACGAAATCAAAAAAGACATGGAAAGAGAACGTCCGATGGACCGCTTGCTGTGCGGAGATGTGGGCTACGGTAAAACAGAGGTTGCCATACGTGCCGCGTTTAAGGCGATCGGTGACGGAAAGCAGGTAGCTCTGCTCGTTCCGACAACCATTTTGGCACAGCAGCACTATGAAACCATAAAAGAGCGCTTCCAGGACTATCCGATTAATATCGGCCTTCTCAGCAGGTTCAGAACGAGAAAAGAAGCAAACGAAACAATCAAAGGGCTGAAAAACGGAACGGTTGATATCGTCATCGGGACGCATCGGCTGCTATCAAAGGATGTCGTGTATAAAGACTTAGGGCTCCTCATCATTGATGAAGAGCAGCGTTTCGGTGTAACCCATAAAGAAAAGATCAAGCAAATAAAAGCCAATGTTGATGTATTAACGTTAACAGCAACGCCGATTCCGCGTACGCTGCATATGTCTATGCTTGGCGTAAGGGACCTTTCAGTCATCGAGACTCCGCCGGAAAATCGCTTCCCCGTACAGACGTATGTTGTGGAATATAACGGCGCTCTTGTCAGAGAGGCGATTGAACGTGAGCTTGCACGCGGAGGCCAGGTCTATTTCTTGTACAACCGGGTAGAGGACATTGAGCGGAAAGCGGATGAAATTTCAATGCTAGTCCCTGACGCGAAGGTAGCATATGCGCATGGGAAAATGACAGAAAATGAATTAGAAACCGTTATGCTAAGCTTCCTTGAAGGAGAATCAGACGTTCTCGTCAGCACAACCATTATCGAAACTGGCGTGGACATCCCAAACGTCAATACGCTGATCGTATTTGACGCCGACAAGATGGGACTTTCTCAGCTTTACCAGCTGCGGGGGCGTGTCGGCCGTTCTAACCGTGTGGCGTATGCGTACTTCACGTATCGCCGGGATAAAGTGCTGACAGAAGTGGCTGAAAAAAGGCTGCAGGCTATTAAAGAATTCACAGAGTTAGGTTCCGGTTTTAAAATCGCAATGCGTGACTTAACGATTCGCGGAGCCGGGAATCTTCTTGGTGCCCAGCAGCATGGCTTCATCGATTCGGTCGGATTTGACCTCTATTCACAAATGCTGAAGGAGGCCATTGAGGAGCGTAAAGGAGACACAGCGAAGACAGAGCAGTTTGAAACAGAAATTGATGTCGAGCTTGATGCGTATATTCCGGAAACTTATATTCAAGACGGCAAACAGAAAATTGATATGTATAAACGCTTCAGGTCTGTGGCGACAATCGAAGAGAAGAATGAGCTTCAAGATGAAATGATCGACCGCTTTGGAAACTATCCAAAAGAAGTCGAATACTTGTTTACTGTTGCAGAAATGAAAGTCTATGCGAGACAGGAACGTGTCGAGCTGATTAAGCAGGATAAAGATGCTGTCAGATTGACGATTTCTGAAGAAGCAAGTGCTGAAATTGACGGGCAGAAGCTGTTTGAGCTTGGCAATCAATATGGCAGACAAATCGGACTGGGAATGGAAGGGAAAAAACTCAAAATCTCCATACAGACGAAAGGCCGTAGTGCTGATGAATGGCTCGACACCGTGCTGGGCATGCTGAAGGGCTTAAAAGATGTGAAAAAGCAAACCATTTCATCAACGTAAATTTTGTTACTCTCTGGTGTATATTACATTTGATGTGACGGATACTAATTTCAAGCGAGGCGGAAGGTACATAAAGTAACTGCTTTAGGTCTTTCCCACATGTATATACCATCAAATGAAAGAGAGGCACCAGAGATGAAAGCAACCGGTATCGTACGTCGTATTGATGACTTAGGTCGGGTCGTGATTCCTAAAGAAATTCGAAGAACTCTGAGAATCAGGGAAGGCGATCCGCTTGAGATTTTTGTAGATCGTGACGGAGAAGTGATTTTGAAAAAGTACTCTCCGATCAGTGAGCTTGGAGACTTTGCAAAGGAGTATGCAGACGCGCTTTACGACAGCCTCGGCCATTCAGTGCTGATTTGTGATCGTGATGTATATATTGCCGTGTCCGGCAGCTCCAAAAAAGATTACTTAAACAAGTCAATCAGCGAAATGCTGGAAAGAACAATGGATCAGCGCAGCTCCGTGCTTGAGAGTGATGCGAAATCAGTACAGCTTGTGAATGGAATTGATGAGGACATGAATTCTTATACTGTAGGCCCAATTGTGGCGAACGGTGATCCGATAGGTGCTGTGGTGATCTTTTCAAAAGATCAGACAATGGGCGAAGTAGAGCATAAAGCCGTTGAAACAGCAGCTGGATTTTTGGCTCGTCAAATGGAACAGTAGGTCTTATTCCTTTCTTCGAAAATAGGTATGTAAAGAACAGCTCTCCTTGGGACGCTGTTCTTTTTCATGCGTGCCGAAAAAGGAATCCAAGGGTTGGGATGTGGTATAATAACCTCGTTTTTATTTGTGCCGCGGTAATACGTGAACCGTATTGCCCCTGACGTTGGGAAGGAGCTTTTGGATGGACGATTCAATAGGCGTTAAACGGCATTGGATTTGGCAGGGGGCTTTTGTTTTAATTCTGGCAGGCGTCATCACAAAAATTTTAAGCGCTGTTTACAGAGTCCCGTTTCAAAACATTGTCGGCGATGTTGGATTTTATATATATCAGCAGGTATATCCCTTTCTTGGTATTGCGGTCATGCTGTCCACATCAGGATTTCCAGTCATTATTTCAAAGCTGATGAATGATTATAGTGAAAAAAATCATCACACCATATTAAAAATATCTGCGTTGTTTTTGTCTTTAATCGGTATTTTATTATTTCTTTGTTTATATCTGGGTGCTGTTCCTATTGCACTCTTTATGGGAGATTCGCATCTAGCCGTGTTAATTCAAGTGACCGCGTACGCGTTTCTGCTGTTCCCATTTGTCGCGTTGCTTAGAGGTGGTTTTCAGGGGCGGCACGAAATGCTCCCTTCAGCCTTATCACAGATGACAGAGCAATTTCTGCGAGTTGCGGTGCTCTTGGGTTTATCATTTTGGCTCGTGAAAAAGGGAGCCTCACTTTATACTGCGGGAGCGGCAGCCGCTTCAGGCTCCCTTGCCGGAAGTTTGGTTGCATTGGTGATACTGGGGTTTTTTTGGTTTAAAACGAATAGATACAACCAAACGGATAGGCAAAATGAAAATGTCATCACAACAAAAGAATTGACGAAAAAACTGCTTTTATATTCGGTTACAATTTGTGTAAGCAGTTTGCTGCTTTTGTTTATCCAGCTTGTTGATGCTTTGAATTTATATGCATTGCTTTCGGGTGGTGAGGCAAGCGAAGAAGCAAAACGCCTAAAGGGGATCTATGATCGGGGACAACCCTTGCTGCAGCTCGGTTCAATTTTCGCGGTAAGCATTGCGACGTCACTCGTTCCGTATATTTCTATGGCTGTAAAAAACAAAGAGCTGAAGATCATGAAAGAAAAAATCACGTCATCTTTGAAACTATGCCTTGTGCTCGGTACAGGCGCATCGGCTGGGTTGATTTGCATTCTAAAGCCGGTAAATATCATGCTGTTTCAAAATGGAGAAGGGACAGGTGCGTTACAAGTATTTAGCTGCTCCATTTTGTTTGCATCCTTGGCGGTAACGGCAGCGGCAGTCTTACAGGGAGCGGGATACACAGTTTTTCCTGCGATAGCGGTGGGCGCGGGTGTTGCGGTGAAATGGGTGTTAAACACACTTTTGGTTCCGCGCTATGGGATTGAAGGCGCATCGCTTGCGACAGCGGCTTCCTTTGCGGCTGTCGCCGGCCTTAACTTGTATCAGCTTCGGCAAAAGGAATGGCTCGATAAGCTTAGAGGCGTTTTGATTCCGATTATTGGATCTGCTCTTTTGATGTCAGCTGTTTTGCTTGCGTATACGCGTCTCTGGACTTTCTTGTTTCCTGCAACAGGAAGAGGAGCGGCTGTGATTGAGAGTCTTTCTGCTGTTGCCATTGGTGGCGCGGTGTTTATTTATTGTATGATGAGATTGGGAATATTTACAGATGAAGAGCTGAACAGTGTGCCATTCGGCAGCAAGTTAAGCAAATTCATGAGAAGGAGAGAACAAAATGGCGGGTAAAATTACAGTCGTCGGACTTGGTGCCGGAGACATGGACCAATTGACAATTGGTATACACAAGCTGCTGACGAAGGCAGATACGCTGTATGTCAGAACCAAGGATCATCCTTTAATTGAGGAGCTTGAAAAAGAAACGAAGAACATCCGTTTCTTTGATGATATATATGAGAAACATGATCAGTTCGAGGCGGTATATGAAGAAATTGCAGATATCCTCTTTGAAGCGGCGCGGCGTGAGGACGTGGTTTACGCTGTGCCGGGACACCCTTTTGTCGCAGAAAAAACAGTTCAGCTGCTGACGGAGCGGCAGGAAAAGGAAAACGTTCAAGTGAAAGTCGCGGGGGGACAAAGTTTCCTTGATGCCACATTCAATGTCTTGCAAATTGACCCGATTGAAGGTTTTCAATTTGTGGATGCCGGCACATTGTCCGCGGATGAGCTTGAGCTCAGACATCATCTGATCATATGTCAGGTTTACGACCAAATGACGGCTTCTGAAGTCAAGCTGACATTGATGGAGAAGCTGCCTGATGATTATGAGGTCGTCATTGTGACTGCAGCAGGCAGCCGTGGCGAGGAGATCAGGACAGTGCCATTATTTGAGCTGGACCGCAATGTCGCCTTGAACAACTTAACAAGTGTGTATATTCCGCCGATTAAAGAAGAGAAGCTGCTTTATCACGAATTCTCCACGTTCCGAAGCATCATCAGAGAGCTTCGCGGACCTAATGGATGTCCGTGGGATAAAAAGCAGACGCATCAGTCATTAAAGCAGTACATGATTGAAGAATGTTATGAGCTTCTCGAAGCTATTGACGAAGAAGACACAGACCATATGATCGAAGAGCTTGGCGACGTTTTGCTTCAGGTCTTGCTTCACGCGCAAATTGGTGAAGATGAAGGTTATTTCACAATTGATGATGTCATAAAAGGAATCAGTGAAAAAATGGTCCGAAGACATCCCCATGTGTTTAAAGATGTTAAGGTTCAGGATGAAAACGATGTTTTAGCCAATTGGGAAGATATAAAAAAGGCCGAAAAAAATACATCTGAATCATCGTTACTAGACAGCGTACCGAAAACCCTTCCAGCTCTTTCGAAAGCTGCTAAATTGCAGAAAAAAGCAGCGAAGGTCGGTTTTGACTGGGAAGACGTCAGCGATATTTGGGAAAAGGTAAGTGAGGAAATGAAGGAATTTTCTTCTGAGGTTTCTGAAGCTCCTCACGAACACAATCTTAAAGCTGAGTTTGGCGACATTTTGTTCGCGCTGGTGAATGTAGCCCGCTTCTACAAAATAGAGCCAGAGGAAGCGCTGACCATGACTAATGACAAATTCCGGAGACGGTTCTCGTACATTGAGGAAACAGCGAAGGAAGAGGGAGTCGAGTTGGCTGATATGTCCCTTGAGGACATGGACAAACTGTGGAATGAAGCAAAAGAAACTGAGAGGAGATCATAGATATGAGATTAGATAAATTTTTGAAAGTATCACGGCTGATCAAACGGCGTACACTAGCGAAGGAAGTAGCTGACCAAGGACGAATCTCTATTAACGGAAACCAAGCTAAAGCTAGCTCTGACGTAAAACCGGGAGATGAACTAACGGTCCGCTTCGGCCAAAAGCTTGTAACGGTTCAAGTTAATGAATTGAAAGACACGACGAAAAAAGAAGAAGCTGCAAACATGTACACGATTCTAAAAGAAGAAAAACTCGGCGAATAGGCTTGTTCTAAAAAAATCCCCCTCCTCATACAATGCAGTAATAATGCTAAAAGTATCGAGGATATGGGGGCTGAATAGATGAATTCATATTATGATCAAAAAGGTTCTTCGTCTGTTCCGGAACAGCATGATGTGACAATGAAAGGCCGGAAGCATTTAGATATTTCTGGGGTTAAGCATGTGGAGAGTTTTGATAACGAAGAATTCCTGCTGGAAACGGTGATGGGAATGCTCTCCGTCAGAGGCCAAAACCTGCAGATGAAAAATCTTGATGTGGAAAAAGGGATTGTTTCGATTAAAGGCAGGGTATTTGATTTAGTGTACTTAGACGAACAACAAGGGGATAAAGCTAAAGGGTTTTTTAGCAAGTTGTTTAAATGACGCTGACGACACAATTCTATACAATGCTGGCGATGTCCGGTATGGGTCTCTGGCTTGGTGCTTCGCTTGATACATACCGGCTCTTTGTCATTCGTGCCAAAACAGCCAGATGGCTATTATTTATTCATGATATTCTTTTCTGGATTGTGCAAGGGCTGCTTTTCTTTTATGTCTTGCTTCATGTAAATGAGGGAGAATTCAGGATTTACATCTTTTTAGCGGTTCTGCTGGGCGTTGCGACGTATCAGAGCCTTTGCAAACGAATCTATATAAAAATACTGAAATTCGTCATTTACCTTGTTGTTTCTGTTTATCAATTCTTCAAAAAACTCATTCAGCACGTGTTATTTCGTCCTATTGTGTGGACATGCGGAGCGATCATCTGGATGGCGGCATTTTTATTCAAGAAAACATACAGCCTGATAGGTTTTCTCCTGCTGTGTCTATATAAAATAGTCATGGTTCTGTGTTTTCCGATCCGTTTTATCGCGAAACAATGTTTGAAACTTCTTCCTGTGAAAATGCGTCTAACTTTTAGACGTTATTTTGAAAAAGGTGCAGGATTTCTCAAAAAGAAGAAGAAACTATTGATAACCATAAGAACGACCATTACACGGTTTTTGAAGAAATGAAAGGAGGACCGTCTGGTTTGAATTTTTCCAGGGAACGAACGATAACTGAAATACAAAACGACTATAAAGAACAAGTAGAACGGCAAAATCAGCTGAAGAAACGAAGACGCAAAGGGCTGTACAGACGGTTAACTGTATTCGGCGCCCTAGTATTCCTGACGGCAATTGTGCTGGCAAGCTCTGTATGGTCCCAAACATCTTCCCTTAGTGCAAAAGAAGAAAAGAAAGAACAGCTTGAAAAAGAACTCAAAAGTTTAAAGACAAAACAAACGGATTTAAAAGAAGAAATATCCAAATTGAAGGATGAAGATTACGTCACAGAGCTTGCCAGAAGGGACTTATTCATGTCTGGAGACGGAGAAATTATCTTCAATGTGGAGAAGAAGAGTAAGTAGCCTTGTTGACACTTAAATTTTTATTTAGGTATAATTAAGCAAACGATCTTTTTATAAGCCTAAGGAGGAGCACTTTTTTTATGTCGATTGAAGTTGGCAGCAAGTTGCAAGGGAAAATTACAGGTATTACAAATTTTGGAGCATTTGTTGAATTGCCTGGAGGCTCAACCGGTCTCGTTCACATTAGTGAGGTAGCTGATAATTATGTCAAAGACATTAACGACCACTTAAAAGTCGGCGACCAAGTTGAAGTGAAAGTCATCAACGTTGAAAAAGACGGGAAAATTGGTTTATCTATTAAAAAAGCTAAAGACCGTCCGCAAGCCAGACCTAGAAATGATTTCCGTCCGAAAGAATCTTTTGAACAGAAAATGAATAAGTTTTTAAAAGACAGCGAAGATCGCTTGTCATCTTTAAAACGCAATACGGAATCAAAACGTGGAGGGCGCGGAGCAAGAAGAGGATAACTTGCTGCTTTCTATAAAATAAATGAAGCATCCGTTCATCCCGACGGATGCTTTTTTATTATCCTCATTCTCTTTAAGAGTCAGAAAATTACAACATTAAAGTTTCTGTTGACGAAAGAGACAAACCTTTGTATTATATAACTTGTGCTTAGAAGCACAAAACAATATGGCGGTGTAGCTCAGCTGGCTAGAGCGTACGGTTCATACCCGTGAGGTCGGGGGTTCGATCCCCTCCGCCGCTACCATATTTGTTTGGCCCGTTGGTCAAGCGGTTAAGACACCGCCCTTTCACGGCGGTAACACGGGTTCGAATCCCGTACGGGTCATCCTAAAAAATCGGTTTCTCTTGCAGAAGCCGATTTTTTTCATTTTTAGACAACATTCCGGAAATTCTTTTCATAAACGAATATCAAGGCAGAAACCGTCGAAGATTTCTTTGGTATTGTTACCTTCTTTTGACAAAATCCTATCTGTGCTTTCGCTATAATGACAGGCAACGAATATAACAGGTGGGAGATGAGAGGAATGGAAAAAGCAGAAAGAAGAGTGAACGGGCCAATGGCGGGACAAGCTTTGGAAAAACTCCAATCGTTTTTTAACAGGGGCACGAAGCTGGTGACTCATCATTTGCATTCACTGTTTTTCTATAAAGGATTCATTTATGTTGTTATCGGATTTTTGCTTGGACGGGCTTTCATATTATCCGAGGTGCTTCCTTTCGCACTTCCTTTCTTTGGAGCGATGCTTCTCATCAGAAGAGACAAAGCGTTTTATGCGGTTTTGGCTGTGCTTGCAGGTGCGCTGACCATATCTCCAAAGCACTCATTGCTCATACTGGCGGCATTGCTGGCATTCTTCGTATTTTCTAAAGTGGCTGCCTTCATTACCGACGATCGTGTTAAAGCGCTCCCGATTGTCGTGTTCTTCTCGATGGCTGCAGCAAGAGCCGGGTTTGTTTATGCCCAAAATGGCGTATTTACAACCTATGATTATGTAATGGCTATCGTTGAGGCTGGACTGTCGTTTATCTTAACACTGATTTTCCTTCAGAGCCTTCCGATTTTTACTGTGAAAAAAGTGAAACAATCATTAAAAATAGAGGAAATCATTTGCTTTATGATTCTTATTGCCTCTGTTTTAACGGGGCTGGCCGGCTTGTCCTACCAAGGGATGCAGGCAGAACATATATTGGCTCGTTATGTTGTATTGAGTTTTTCCTTTATTGGCGGAGCAAGCATCGGCTGTACGGTTGGTGTTGTGACCGGCCTGATTCTTGGCTTGGCGAATATCGGAAACCTATATCAAATGAGTCTGCTTGCTTTTTCCGGTTTATTGGGTGGTTTGCTGAAGGAAGGGAAAAAAGCGGGTGCAGCAATCGGTCTGATCGTTGGATCACTTCTTATATCTTTATATGGTGAAGGCTCTGCCGGTCTGATGACAACGCTCTATGAGTCATTAATCGCAGTCGGCCTGTTTTTGCTCACACCTCAATCTATTACAAGGAAAGTGGCGAGATATATTCCGGGAACTGTCGAGCATCTTCAAGAGCAACAGCAATACGCTAGAAAAATCCGAGATGTCACTGCTCAGAAGGTAGACCAGTTCTCCAATGTATTTCACGCGCTGTCTGAAAGCTTTGCAACCTTTTACCAAGCATCAGACGAACAGACAGATGACAGCGAAGTTGATCTGTTCTTAAGCAAAATCACGGAGCATTCCTGTCAGACGTGCTACAAGAAAAACAGGTGCTGGGTACAGAACTTTGATAAAACATATGATTTAATGAAACAAGTTATGCTTGAAACAGAGGAAAAAGAATATGCATCAAACCGAAGGCTGAAAAAAGAGTTTCAACAGTATTGTTCTAAATCCAAGCAGGTTGAAGAGCTGATTGAGGATGAGCTCGCACATCATCATGCCCATTTGACACTCAAGAAAAAAGTCCAAGACAGCAGGCGCCTTGTTGCTGAACAGCTTTTAGGCGTTTCTGAAGTCATGGCCGACTTTTCTCGGGAAATAAAAAGAGAGCGAGAACAGCACTTTCTGCAGGAAGAGCAAATCATAGAAGCGCTTCAGCATTTCGGAATTGAGATTCAGCATGTCGAGATCTATAGTCTTGAACAAGGAAATATCGATATTGAAATGACCATTCCGTTCAGCGGACATGGAGAAAGTGAAAAAATCATTGCTCCTATGCTGTCTGACATTCTGGAAGAACAAATTCTTGTGAAAGCCGAACAGCACTCTCCGCATCCGAATGGATACAGCCATGTTGCCTTTGGATCAACAAAATCATACAGGGTGTCCACGGGAGCTGCTCACGCTGCGAAGGGCGGCGGCCTTGTCTCCGGCGACAGCTACAGCATGATGGAGCTTGGAGCCAGAAAATATGCTGCAGCAATCAGTGACGGAATGGGCAATGGCGCAAGAGCGCACTTTGAAAGCAATGAAACGATCAAGCTTCTTGAAAAAATCCTTGAATCGGGAATTGATGAAAAAATAGCAATTAAAACGATCAACAGCATACTGTCTCTAAGGACAACTGACGAAATATATTCCACGCTTGACCTGTCTATTATCGATCTTCAAGATGCCAGCTGTAAATTTTTGAAGGTTGGATCGACGCCTAGCTTTATCAAACGGGGTGACCAGGTCATGAAAGTTCAAGCGAGCAATCTGCCAATCGGTATTATTAATGAATTCGATGTGGAGGTTGTGAGTGAACAGCTGAAAGCGGGTGACCTCTTAATTATGATGAGTGATGGCATTTTTGAGGGGCCTAAGCATGTGGAAAATCACGACTTATGGATGAAACGTAAAATGAAAGGGTTGAAAACAAATGACCCGCAGGAGATTGCCGATTTGCTTATGGAAGAAGTCATCCGCACAAGATCCGGCCAAATTGAGGACGATATGACTGTTGTTGTTGTCCGGATTGATCACAATACACCGAAGTGGGCATCCATTCCTGTTCCGGCAATCTTTCAAAACAAACAAGAAATTTCATAACGCTTCCGTATAAATCAAATTTCTTCTGGCGAAGATGGGAATATATGAATCTGAGAATCCTCGTATTCTCCAGGAGGAATGAATGTGAACAACGGACATTTAAATCAAATTTTGCTGATAACGGATGGCTGCTCAAACCATGGGGAAGACCCGCTTGCAATGGCTGCTTTTGCTAAAGAGCAGGGGATTACGGTAAATGTCATTGGTATAATGGAAGAAAATCAAATTGACCCTGAGGCAATGAAGGAAGTCGAAGGGATTGCACTTGCCGGAGGAGGCGTGCATCAAGTCGTTTATGCATCTCAGCTTTCACAAACTGTTCAAATGGTAACAAAAAAAGCGATGACGCAAACCTTACAAGGTGTAGTCAATCAAGAACTGAAACAGATTCTCGGAAAGAATGTGGAAATGGAAGAGCTTTCCCCGGAAAAACGCGGCGAAGTCATGGAAGTGGTAGACGAGCTTGGAGAAACGGTGCATCTTCAGGTTTTGGTTCTTGTTGATACAAGTGCAAGTATGGCGCCAAAGCTTCCAACAGTAAAAGAGGCACTGATTGATTTGTCTGTAAGCCTCAATTCTCGAATCGGGAATAACGAATTTGCGATGTGTATATTTCCCGGGAAAAAACAAGAGGTCGAGCTTGTGCTGAACTGGACACCGAAGCTGCAATCTCTTTCCACACTCTTTGCAAAGCTTTCGACAGGCGGCATCACGCCGACAGGTCCGGCGATTCGTGAAGCGACACTGCAGTTTGAAAAAATACGCTCAAGAAGGGGCATGCTGGCAGATGATGAACGACGCTTTGACGAGTTTGGCATGTAGCCTCAAGCCGGGTACGACAATCAAAGGCAAGTGGAATGGAAACACTTATACATTGCGTAAACAGCTTGGTAAAGGGGCCAATGGAATTGTGTATTTGGCAGAAGCATCAGATGGACATGTTGCCTTAAAGGTGAGTGATGACAGCCTGTCTATTACTTCTGAAGTGAATGTCTTGAAATCTTTCTCAAAGGCCCAGTCCGTTACGATGGGGCCTTCTTTTTTTGATACGGATGATGCCTATATTCCCAGTACCAATACGAAAGTTTCATTTTATGCAATGGAATACATAAAAGGGCCGCTGCTTTTGAAGTATGTCAGTGATAAAGGAGCAGAGTGGATACCGGTATTAATGATTCAGCTGTTATCCAGCTTATCGGTGCTTCACCAGCAAGGATGGATATTCGGCGATCTTAAACCTGATAATCTGATCGTAACTGGTCCGCCCGCAAGGATCCGCTGCATTGATGTGGGCGGCACGACAAAGGAAGGCCGGGCGATAAAAGAGTATACGGAGTTTTATGACAGAGGCTATTGGGGGTATGGAACAAGAAAGGCAGAGCCATCCTATGATCTGTTCGCAGTTGCCATGATTATGATCAACAGTGTGCATAAAAAAGAATTTAAGAAAACGAACCAGCCCAAAGAACAGCTTAGGTCTCTCATCGAAGGAAACCCGCTGCTTCATAAGTATAAAAAAGTGCTTTTTTCAGCCTTGAACGGAGATTATCAATCCGCAGATGAAATGAAAAAGGATATGCTAGACGCGGGGCAAAAAGCAGCACAAAGAAAACAGCCTATAAAAGCATCACCGCAGCCTGCCACACGACAAAGACAGCAAAAACCGCGCCAAGGAAAAATAACGAAGAGGCGATATACCCCAAAACAGAAACCGGCTAAGTCGGGGGGGTTATTTGAAACAACGCTTATCGTGATCAGTGTTTTAGCGCTTTATTTCGCCTATATTATCTTTTTCTTAATCTGAATGGCGCAAACTGCAGAGCCTATGCTTCTTCTTTGCTTGGAGGGGTTGAAAGTGTTAGGATATGAATATCTTTAAAATACCTGCTCATTGTGAGGAGGACATTGTGAAAAGTGTCAAAGATTTTTTAAACAAACACAATCTTACGTTAAAAGGGGCGACGATCATTGTAGGCGTTTCTGGCGGTCCGGACTCAATGGCTCTTCTTCACGCGTTGCATACGTTATGCGGCCGTTCAGCGAATGTTATTGCAGCTCACGTTGACCATCGGTTCAGAGGTGCGGAATCCGAAGAGGACATGCGTTTTGTCCAAGCTTATTGTAAAGCTGAACAGCTCGTGTGCGAAACGGCTCAAATCAATGTAACCGCATATGCACAGGAAAAAGGACTCAATAAGCAGGCTGCAGCACGCGATTGCCGCTACCAGTTTTTTGAGGAAATCATGTCGAAGCACCAAGCGGACTATCTGGCTCTTGCGCATCATGGTGATGACCAGGTTGAAACAATGCTTATGAAACTGGCTAAGGGCACGCTTGGAACGGGACTTGCGGGAATGCAACCGGTTAGACGTTTTGGGACGGGGCGGATTATCAGGCCGTTCTTAACCATTACAAAGGAAGAGATCCTTCACTATTGCCGTGAAAACGGCTTGAGCTACCGGACGGATGAAAGCAACGCCAAAGATGACTACACAAGAAACAGATTCAGAAAAACAGTGCTCCCGTTTATGAAGCAGGAATCTCCGGATGTGCATAAAAGGTTTCAGAAAGTGAGTGAAGCACTGACGGAAGATGAGCAATTCTTACAGTCATTAACGAAAGATGAAATGAATAAAGTAATCACAAGCCAGTCTAATACATCAGTTGAAATCAATTCCTCTCAATTGCTTGCCCTCCCGATGCCTTTACAAAGAAGAGGAGTTCAACTAATATTAAACTATCTTTATGAAAACGTTCCATCATCCTTTTCAGCCCATCACATTCAGCAGTTTCTCGATTGGGCGGAAAATGGCGGTCCTTCAGGAGTACTGGACTTTCCGAAAGGGCTGAAGGTGGTCAAATCATATCAGACATGTTTGTTTACATTTGAACAATGGCAGTGCAAAAATGTTCCCTTTGAATACCAAATTAGCGGAGCTGCTGATGAAACGGCAGTGCTCCCTAATGGATATCTGATAGAGGCAAGGCATTATGCGGACTCGCCTGAAGAACATGGGAATGCTGTTTTTATCACAAGTGAAAAAAAGGTGCGATTTCCCTTAACAATCCGGACGAGAAAAGCTGGAGACCGGATCAAACTAAAAGGGATGAACGGCTCAAAAAAGGTAAAGGATATATTTATTGATAAGAAATTGCCTCTCCAAGAAAGAGACAACTGGCCGATTGTGACGGACGCAAGCGGTGAAATTATCTGGATACCTGGCTTGAAAAAATCAATTTTTGAAGATCTTGTGATTCCAAACAGCGACCGCATTGTATTACAATATAGACAGCATGAAAAGTGTAGGGGGCAAGCAAAATCATGATGAAACATGATATCGAGAAAGTACTGATCTCAGAGGAAGAGATACAAAAGAAAGTAAAAGAGTTAGGTGCAGAATTAACGAGCGAGTATCAAGATACATTTCCGTTGGCAATCGGTGTGTTAAAAGGAGCACTTCCTTTTATGGCAGATCTTATCAAGCATATTGATACATATTTGGAAATGGATTTCATGGATGTATCAAGCTACGGAAATTCTACGGTTTCTTCTGGAGAAGTAAAAATCATTAAAGATTTGGATACATCTGTAGAGGGCCGGGACATCTTAATTATTGAAGATATCATCGACAGTGGGTTAACCTTAAGTTATCTCGTAGAGCTCTTCCGATACCGTAAAGCAAAATCAATTAAGATTGTTACCCTTTTGGATAAACCGAGCGGAAGAAAAGCGGACATCAAAGCAGACTTTGTCGGTTTTGAAGTTCCTGACGCGTTTGTAGTGGGTTACGGACTTGATTATGCTGAGCGCTATCGCAATCTGCCTTATATCGGAGTGTTAAAACCGGCAGTTTATGAAAGCTGATCGGCAGCCTGCTTCCGAGATGGTTATTGTTTGTATTGGAATGATTTTCTATGGTACTATTGAACATAGTTGTGCTTACTGTGGGAGGAGGTAAGGAATGAATCGGGTCTTCCGTAATACCATTTTTTATTTACTTATTTTATTAGTAGTAATCGGGGTTGTGAGCTACTTCCAGACCTCAAATCCGAAAACAGAAAATATGTCGTACAGTACGTTCATCAAAAACCTGGATGACGGGAAAGTTGATAGCGTATCGGTTCAGCCTGTCAGAGGTGTTTATGAGGTAAAAGGGCAGCTGAAAAACTACGACAAAGATCAATACTTTTTGACTCATGTTCCTGAAGGAAAGGGAGCAGACCAGATATTTAACGCTTTGAAAAAGACAGACGTAAAGGTTGAGCCCGCGCAAGAAACAAGCGGATGGGTGACGTTCCTGACGACCATCATCCCATTTGTCATTATCTTTATTCTGTTTTTCTTCCTGCTCAATCAGGCTCAAGGCGGCGGCAGCCGTGTCATGAACTTTGGCAAGAGTAAAGCGAAGCTGTATACAGAGGAAAAGAAACGCGTCAAATTTAAAGACGTTGCAGGGGCTGACGAAGAAAAGCAAGAACTTGTTGAAGTTGTTGAGTTTCTGAAAGATCCCCGCAAGTTTGCCGAGCTCGGCGCCAGAATACCGAAAGGCGTGCTTTTAGTCGGACCTCCGGGTACCGGTAAAACATTGCTTGCCAAGGCTTGTGCAGGAGAAGCCGGCGTACCTTTCTTCAGCATCAGCGGATCTGATTTCGTTGAAATGTTTGTAGGGGTCGGTGCTTCCCGTGTGCGTGACTTGTTTGAAAATGCGAAAAAGAATGCGCCTTGTTTGATCTTCATTGATGAAATTGACGCAGTCGGACGCCAGCGTGGCGCTGGTCTCGGCGGTGGACACGATGAACGTGAACAGACGCTAAACCAATTGCTTGTTGAAATGGACGGATTCAGCGCTAATGAAGGAATTATCATCATTGCTGCGACGAACCGTGCGGACATCTTGGACCCAGCCTTACTTCGTCCGGGACGTTTTGACCGTCAAATCACAGTGGACCGCCCAGATGTCATTGGCCGTGAAGCTGTATTGAAAGTCCATGCGAGAAACAAACCGCTGGATGAAACGGTTAACCTAAAATCAATTGCCATGAGAACACCAGGCTTCTCAGGCGCTGACTTAGAAAACCTCTTGAATGAAGCTGCGCTTGTAGCGGCTCGTCAAAACAAGAAAAAAATCGATGCGCGTGATATTGACGAAGCGACGGACCGTGTAATTGCCGGACCCGCTAAGAAGAGCCGCGTTATCTCCAAGAAAGAACGCAATATCGTGGCTTATCACGAAGGCGGACACACCGTTATCGGTCTCGTTTTAGATGAGGCAGATATGGTTCATAAAGTAACGATTGTTCCTCGGGGCCAGGCTGGCGGTTATGCTGTTATGCTGCCAAGAGAAGACCGTTATTTCCAAACAAAGCCGGAGCTGCTTGATAAAATTGTCGGCCTCTTGGGCGGACGTGTTGCTGAAGAGATTATCTTCGGTGAAGTCAGCACAGGGGCGCACAATGACTTCCAGCGTGCGACGAATATTGCAAGACGAATGGTTACAGAATTCGGTATGTCAGAAAAACTGGGACCGTTGCAATTTGGACAGTCTCAGGGCGGTCAGGTATTCTTAGGCCGTGATTTCAACAATGAACAGAACTACAGTGATCAAATCGCTTATGAAATTGATCAGGAAATTCAGCGCATCATCAAAGAATGTTATGAGCGTGCGAAACAAATCCTGACTGAAAATCGTGACAAGCTTGAATTGATTGCCCAAACGCTTCTGAAAGTTGAAACGCTTGACGCTGAACAAATCAAACACCTTATCGATCATGGAACATTACCTGAGCGTAATTTCTCAGATGATGAAAAGAACGATGATGTGAAAGTAAACATTCTGACAAAAACAGAAGAAAAGAAAGACGATACGAAAGAGTAATTCGCTTTCTTTCTAAAAAAACTGCCGGCTGACGCTGGCAGTTTTTTTATGTAAATGATGTGCTCAGGTGCGGCTTTTACAATCATCCAATTCTGGTATCGATTTGTTTACAAATGAGCCGCTGATCGTGTATGGTATTGTAGAATGTTTGTAAAAAGTAAAGTAGAGAAACTATTCAAAAGTGGTGATAGAGGTTGTTACTGGTTATCGATGTGGGGAACACCAATACTGTACTTGGTGTATATCATGATGGAAAATTAGAATATCACTGGCGTATAGAAACAAGCAGGCATAAAACAGAAGATGAGTTTGGGATGATTTTGCGCTCCTTATTTGATCACTCCGGGCTTATGTTTGAACAGATAGATGGCATTATTATTTCGTCAGTAGTGCCGCCAATCATGTTTGCGTTAGAAAGAATGTGCACAAAATACTTTCATATCGAGCCTCAAATTGTTGGTCCAGGTATGAAAACCGGTTTAAATATAAAATATGACAATCCGAAAGAAGTGGGGGCAGACAGAATCGTAAATGCTGTCGCTGCGATACACTTATACGGCAATCCATTAATTGTTGTCGATTTCGGAACCGCCACAACGTACTGCTATATTGATGAAAACAAACAATACATGGGCGGGGCGATTGCCCCTGGGATTACAATTTCGACAGAGGCGCTTTACTCGCGTGCAGCAAAGCTTCCTCGTATCGAAATCACCCGGCCCGACAATATTATCGGAAAAAACACTGTTAGCGCGATGCAATCTGGAATTTTATTTGGCTATGTCGGCCAAGTGGAAGGAATCGTTAAGCGAATGAAATGGCAGGCAAAACAGGAACCAAAGGTCATTGCGACAGGAGGCCTGGCGCCGCTCATTGCGAACGAATCAGATTGTATAGACATCGTTGATCCATTCTTAACCCTAAAAGGGCTGGAATTGATTTATGAAAGAAACCGCGTAGGAAGTGTATAGGAGGTTTAGTAATGGATTATTTAGTAAAAGCACTTGCGTATGACGGAAAAGTTCGGGCTTATGCAGCGAGAACGACTGATATGGTAAATGAGGGGCAGAGACGCCATGGTACGTGGCCGACAGCATCCGCTGCACTAGGCCGTACAATGACAGCTTCACTTATGCTCGGCGCTATGCTGAAGGGCGATGATAAGCTGACCGTGAAAATCGAGGGCGGAGGTCCGATCGGAGCTATTGTAGCTGATGCCAATGCCAAAGGAGAAGTCAGAGCCTATGTCTCTAACCCGCAAGTTCATTTTGATTTAAATGAACAAGGTAAGCTTGATGTCAGACGTGCGGTTGGAACAAACGGAACGTTAAGTGTCGTAAAAGATTTAGGTTTGCGCGAGTTCTTCACAGGACAAGTAGAAATCGTTTCAGGAGAATTAGGAGATGATTTTACTTACTATCTTGTGTCATCTGAGCAGGTTCCTTCATCAGTGGGCGTAGGTGTGCTCGTAAATCCTGACAATACCATTCTTGCGGCAGGGGGCTTTATTATTCAGCTGATGCCGGGAACAGATGATGAAACAATCACAAAAATTGAACAGCGTCTATCTCAAGTAGAGCCGATTTCTAAGCTCATCCAAAAAGGGCTGACACCAGAAGAAATTTTAGAAGAAGTCCTAGGCGAGAAACCTGAGATTTTGGAAACGATGCCTGTCAGATTCCATTGCCCTTGTTCAAAAGAACGGTTCGAAACAGCCATTTTAGGACTAGGCAAAAAAGAAATTCAAGATATGATAGAAGAAGATGGACAAGCCGAAGCAGTATGCCATTTTTGTAATGAAAAGTACTTATTTACAAAAGAAGAGCTGGAAGGGCTTCGTGACCAAACTACCCGCTAAGCTCTTTAGCGGGTTTTTAATTTGAGAAAAGGGGCTGAAAGCAGGTTTGAAATCAAGAACAATCTGGACCATTATTTTAGGGGCGCTGTTGGTTTGCTGTATTGCTGTTGCATATACGCTGACGAAATCCCAAGCCGGCGCATCGTCATCCGGTGAGTCTATTGCGACTATCGGAGGCAAGAGTGTGACAAGAGAAGAATGGCTGAAAGAAATGGAAGATCAGTATGGTAAGTCAACGCTTGAAGATATGATCAATGTCCGAGTTGTTGAGCAGCTGGCTAAAAAGAACAAACTTAAAATATCCAAAAGCGAAGTTGATCGTGAGTTTTTGCTGATTAAAGCGGTCAATAATTCCTTTTACGAAGATGAACATACGACGGAGAAAGAGTGGAAAGACCAAATTCGTTATAATATCCTCCTTGAGGATTTGTTAACAAGGGATATCGATATCTCAAACAAAGAATTGGAATCATTCTATAATAAAAATAAGGAACTATATCAGTTTGATGATTCGTATCGAATTCGGCACATTGTTGTAAAAGATGAAGAAGAAGCAAGAGAAGTCCTGAAAGAACTGAAAGGCGGATCAAGCTTTGAAGCTGTCGCTGCCGAAAGATCTACAGACAGATATACATCACCATACGGCGGAGATTTAGGTTTTGTCACAGAGGCATCAGACAACATTCCATCAGCATACATTGAAGAGGCGAAAACACTCAAAGAGGATGAATGGTCTCAGGAACCAATAAAGGTCAGCAACGGATATGCCATTATCCAGCTGAAAGAAAAACTAAAGGCAAGAACGTTCTCATTTGATGAAGTAAAGGACCAGATCAGACGGCAAATCGCAATGGATCAGCTAGGCGATAAAGCGACAGTTAAGACACTTTGGAAAGAAGCCGATGTATCTTGGTTTTATGGGGAAAAAAGTACTAAGTGATTGACAAAAAATTTTGAAATTGATAGATTATATACATAATACCAATACAAATAGTCGGAAATTGAGGTGTCGAGAATGGTACGTGTAGCAAACTCCATTACTGAATTAATTGGGAATACGCCAATCGTTAAATTAAATCGCCTTGCAGATGAAAACAGTGCGGATGTATATCTAAAACTTGAATACATGAACCCTGGAAGCAGTGTAAAAGACCGTATCGGTTTAGCTATGATTGAAGCGGCTGAAAAAGAAGGAAAATTAAAAGCCGGTAATACAATCATTGAACCGACAAGCGGAAATACTGGAATCGGGCTTGCAATGGTTGCTGCTGCTAAAGGATTAAAAGCCATTTTGGTTATGCCTGATACAATGAGCATGGAGCGCCGCAACCTTCTTCGCGCATATGGTGCTGAGCTTGTGCTGACTCCTGGTGCGGAAGGCATGAAAGGTGCTATTAAGAAAGCTGAAGAGCTTGCTGAAAAGCACGGATACTTTGTGCCGCAGCAGTTTAACAACCCTTCTAACCCCGAAATTCACCGCCAAACAACGGGTAAAGAAATCGTTGAGCAATTCGGTGATGATCAGCTTGACGCATTTGTAGCCGGAATCGGAACGGGCGGAACGATTACGGGAGCGGGCGAAGTGCTGAAGGAAGCATACCCTTCCATCAAGATTTATGCTGTTGAACCGTCAGATTCCCCAGTGCTTTCAGGAGGAAAACCAGGCCCCCACAAAATTCAGGGAATCGGAGCAGGATTCGTGCCGGACATCTTAAACACTGAAGTATATGATGAAATCTTCCCTGTGAAGAATGAAGAAGCATTCGAATATGCCCGCAGAGCTGCACGTGAAGAAGGAATTCTCGGAGGCATCTCATCAGGTGCGGCAATTTATGCTGCTCTTCAAGTAGCAAAAAAACTCGGAAAAGGCAAAAAAGTATTGGCCATCATTCCAAGTAACGGCGAACGTTATCTAAGCACGCCGCTGTACCAATTCGATTAAAAAAAGCCAAAACTCCCGGTTCGCCGGGAGTTTTTTTATATTTCGTGCATCAAATATGCCATGTCTGCGACGAATGTTATTCTTGGAAGAGAAATTCACTTTTTTCACTAACAACATTGCTTTACAATTAAAAACAAGTAAAAAAGAAAATAGAGGAATGATACAAATGGCACAACGCAGACCGGCAGGCAAAAAAATACCTTTTCAAAAAGACTCATTCTTACAACAATTTGAGAAACTTGCGCAATCCCGGAAACATCATGTACTTCTCGAAAGTGCAAGAGGCGGCAGATATAGTATAGCCGGTCTTGATCCAATTGCGACTGTGAAAGGAAAAGACGGAATAACTACAATTAAGCATGGTGATGAGATGCTGTTTAAAGAAGGTGATCCATTACGGGCCTTCCACAGCTGGTTTAAAACACTGGAAACAGAAACGAATCATGAGTTCCCTGACTTTCAAGGCGGGGCAATCGGGTTTCTCAGCTATGATTACGCACGGTACATTGAAAATTTTAAAATGCTCTCATTAGATGATTTAGAAACACCAGATATTTATTTTCTTGTTTTTGATGATATAGCAGTTTATGACCATCAAGAAGAGTCTCTATGGCTGATTACTCATGTTAATGGTTCTGATCAGGAAACAGCGGATGTGAAGCTATCTGAGTTAGAGCAGATGTGGTTGACTGAGCTTCCCGCTGTCACTTCGCGAGAGATGAAGCCTGAAACAGCTGGTTCTTTCGCGGCGCCATTTACCGAGGATGGGTTCTCACAAGCTGTAGAGAAAATCAAACAATACATTGCCAGCGGAGATGTGTTTCAAGTCAATCTATCAATAAGGCAGTCACAGTCACTGTCTGTCCACCCATATCAAATTTACAAAACCTTGAGAGAAGTAAATCCTTCTCCTTATATGGCGTATTTAGAAACACCTGATTTCCAAATCATTTGCGGATCGCCTGAACTGCTTGTCAGCAAAAAGGGCAAGCTATTAGAGACGAGACCGATTGCGGGCACCCGTTCCAGAGGGAAAACAAATGAAGAAGACGAGGCGCTTGCAAACGAATTGATACACAATGAAAAAGAACGCGCGGAACATGTCATGCTGGTTGATCTTGAGCGAAATGATCTGGGAAGAGTATCACGTTACGGGTCTGTGCGCGTAAATGAATTCATGGCAATTGAAAAATACTCGCATGTGATGCACATTGTGTCTAATGTCCAAGGTGAACTGCAGGATGGGTATGATGCTGTAGATATTATTCATGCTGTGTTTCCCGGAGGAACCATTACTGGTGCACCGAAAGTAAGAACGATGGAAATTATAGAAGAACTTGAGCCGACACGCCGAGGGCTTTATACTGGATCTATAGGATGGTTTGGATATAATCACGATCTGCAGTTTAATATCGTCATTCGAACCATTTATGCAACCGGAGGGCAGGCATTTATGCAGTCCGGTGCAGGAGTTGTGATTGATTCTGTTCCGAAGCACGAATACAAGGAATCATTCAAAAAAGCTTTTGCGATGCAAAGAGCATTAGAGCTGAGCGAAGAAGAGACAAAAATTAGATGAGGTGAGCGGAGAAATGATTTTAATGATTGATAACTACGATTCATTCACGTACAACTTGGTACAGTATTTGGGCGAGCTTGGGGAAGAGCTGGTTGTGAAACGCAATGACAGCATCACAATCGATGAAATTGAAGAACTGTCTCCGGACTTTCTGATGATATCTCCCGGACCGTGCAGCCCTGATGAGGCGGGAATCAGCCTCGAAGCAATTAAACATTTCGCAGGGAAAATTCCTATTTTCGGTGTATGTCTCGGACATCAGTCCATCGCACAAGTGTTCGGTGGTGATGTTGTTAGGGCAGAACGGCTTATGCACGGGAAAACCTCGGATATCGAGCATGACGGCAAAACCATTTTTGAAGGGTTGAAAAATCCCCTTGTTGCGACGCGATACCACTCGCTGATCGTAAAACCTGAGACGCTGCCAAGCTGTTTTACAGTAACAGCACAAACGAAAGAAGGAGAAATCATGGCTATTCGCCACAATGACCTCCCGATAGAGGGTGTGCAATTTCACCCAGAGTCTATTATGACCTCCTTTGGGAAAGAAATGCTCAGAAATTTTATTGAGACATATCGCAAGGAAGTTATTGCGTGATGATATATGTGAACGGCCGGTATATGGAGGAGAAAGATGCAGTTCTTTCTCCTTTTGACCATGGGTTTTTATATGGGATCGGTGTTTTCGAAACCTTCAGGCTCTACGAAGGCTGCCCGTTTTTGCTTGATTGGCATATAGAGAGGCTTGAACGCGCGCTTAAGGATCTGCAAATCGAATATACTGTTTCAAAGCATGAGATCCTTGAGATGCTGGACAAGCTGCTTAAGCTAAATGATATCAAGGATGGCAATGCCCGCGTCAGACTGAACATATCAGCGGGAATCAGCGATAAAGGCTTTGTCGCCCAGACGTACGATAAGCCCACCGTTTTATGCTTTGTGAATCAGCTGAAACCAGAAAGTCTTCCTTTGCAAAAAGAAGGAAAGGTTTTATCGATACGGAGAAACACTCCAGAGGGATCGTTCCGGTTAAAATCTCATCATTATCTAAATAATATGTATGCGAAACGGGAAATTGGAAATGATCCGCGTGTCGAGGGAATTTTCTTAACGGAGGATGGAGCTGTTGCAGAGGGTATCATATCTAATGTCTTCTGGAGAAAAGGTCGCTGTATCTATACGCCATCGCTTGATACCGGTATTCTGGACGGCGTCACGAGACGTTTTATCATAGAAAATGCAAAGGATATCGGCCTGGAGCTCAAAACGGGCCGATATGAGCTAGAAGCTCTCTTGACAGCTGACGAAGCGTGGATGACGAACTCGGTTCTTGAAATCATCCCGTTTACTAAAATAGAAGAAGTAAACTATGGAAGCCAAAGCGGAGAAGCAACCTCCGCTCTTCAATTGTTATACAAAAAAGAAATAAAGAACATGATTCATGAAAAGGGAGGAAGAGCATGGCGCAGCACACAATAGATCAAACACAAGTAATCCACACTAAGCCCAGCGCTTTATCATATAAAGAGAAGACGCTGGTGATGGGAATTTTAAACGTAACGCCTGACTCTTTCTCGGACGGCGGAAAATATGACAGCTTGGACAAGGCGCTGCTGCACGCGAAAGAGATGATCGATGATGGTGCCCATATCATTGATATTGGAGGGGAATCGACAAGGCCTGGCGCTGAGTGCGTATCTGAGGATGAGGAGATGTCCAGAGTCATTCCGGTGATTGAGCGGATTACGAAAGAGCTTGGTGTTCCTATTTCTGTAGACACGTACAAGGCTTCTGTCGCAGATGAAGCAGTGAAAGCCGGTGCATCCATTATCAATGATATTTGGGGAGCCAAACATGATCCGAAGATGGCTTCCGTTGCAGCTGAACATAATGTTCCAATTGTACTCATGCATAACCGCCCTGAAAGAAACTACAATGACTTATTGCCGGATATGCTGTCGGACTTAATGGAGAGTGTAAAAATTGCTGTTGAGGCCGGAGTAGACGAGAAGAACATTATTCTTGATCCTGGTATCGGTTTCGCGAAAACCTATCACGATAACTTGGCAGTGATGAACAAACTAGAGATTTTCAGCGGATTGGGATATCCGGTTCTTCTGGCAACCTCCCGAAAAAGATTCATCGGACGTGTTCTGGATCTTCCGCCTGAGGAGCGGGCTGAGGGCACAGGCGCGACTGTGTGTCTCGGCATTCAAAAAGGCTGTGACATTGTCAGGGTCCATGATGTAAAGCAAATTGCCAGAATGGCGAAAATGATGGACGCGATGCTGAATAAGGGAGGGGTGCACCATGGATAAAGTTTATGTAGAAGGTATGGAGTTTTACGGATATCACGGTGTGTTCACAGAAGAAAACAAACTTGGCCAGCGGTTTAAAGTCGATTTAACCGCTGAGCTGGATTTAAGCAAAGCTGGACAGACAGACGACCTTGAGCAAACGATCAACTATGCTGAGCTCTATCACGTATGTAAAGATATCGTGGAAGGGGAGCCTGTGAAATTGGTGGAAACGCTGGCGGAACGTATTGCTGGCACTGTTCTCGGAAAATTTCAGCCTGTTCAGCAATGTACGGTGAAAGTGATTAAGCCAGACCCGCCAATTCCCGGACACTATAAATCAGTAGCAATTGAAATTACGAGAAAAAAGTCATGAACAACATAGCTTATATTGCACTTGGATCTAATATTGGAGATAGAGAAACGTATTTAAGGCAAGCAGTGGCTTTACTGCATCAGCATGCTGCGGTGACAGTCACTAAAGTGTCGTCTATTTACGAAACTGACCCGGTCGGATACGAAGATCAAGCTCAATTTTTGAATATGGCTGTTGAAATCAAGACATCATTGAACCCTTTTGAACTCCTTGAACTGACGCAGCAGATAGAAAATGAATTAGGCAGAACAAGGGAAGTAAGATGGGGGCCGCGGACGGCAGACCTTGACATTTTGTTATTTAATCGTGAAAATATTGAAACAGAGCAACTAATTGTTCCGCATCCGAGAATGTATGAGCGTTTGTTTGTCCTTGCGCCGCTTGCGGAAATTTGCCAGCAGGTTGAAAAAGAGGCTACAAGCGCCGAAACAGACCAAGAAGGTGTAAGAGTATGGAAGCAGAAATCTGGGGTAGACGAATTCGTGCATTCAGAAAGCTGAAAGGTTATACTCAAGAAGGATTTGCAAAAGCATTAGGTATATCAGTTTCTATTCTCGGCGAAATTGAACGCGGAAACCGATTGCCGTCTGCTGCCATCATTCAAGATGCAGCAGATGTTTTAAATATAAGTGCGGACGAATTGGCGCCGCCAGAAAAATAGAACAAATGAAAGGAGGAGAAAAATTGTTCAAAATCGGAGATATTCAATTGAAAAACCGGGTTGTGCTCGCACCTATGGCTGGTGTCTGCAACTCTGCGTTCAGATTGACTGTAAAGGAATTCGGAGCCGGATTGGTATGCGCTGAAATGGTCAGTGACAAAGCGATCCTTTACAACAATGCAAGAACAATGGGTATGCTTTATATTGATGAACGTGAGAAACCACTGAGCCTTCAAATTTTCGGAGGAAAAAAGGAAACCCTTGTGGAAGCGGCGAAGTTTGTAGACCAAAACACAACTGCTGATATCATTGATATTAACATGGGATGTCCCGTGCCGAAGATTACAAAATGCGATGCGGGAGCCAAATGGCTTCTCGATCCTGATAAGATTTACGAAATGGTTTCTGCAGTAGTGGATGCTGTTAATAAGCCAGTTACAGTGAAAATGAGAATGGGCTGGGATGAAGACCACATTTTCGCAGTGAAAAATGCACAGGCTGTAGAACGTGCGGGCGGTAAAGCAGTGGCGCTTCACGGCCGTACGAGAGTGCAGATGTACGAAGGAACGGCAAACTGGGATATCATCAAAGAAGTAAAACAATCAGTATCGATTCCGGTTATCGGAAACGGCGATGTTAAGACACCGCAGGATGCTAAGCGTATGCTCGATGAGACAGGAGTAGACGGGGTCATGATCGGACGCGCTGCATTGGGTAACCCGTGGATGATTTACCGTACGGTTCAGTATCTTGAAACAGGTAAATTAAAAGAAGAGCCGCAAGTACGCGAAAAAATGGCCGTATGCAAACTGCATCTTGACCGCCTGATTGACTTAAAAGGTGAAAACGTAGCGGTAAGAGAAATGAGAAAGCACGCTGCATGGTATCTGAAAGGCGTGAAAGGCAATGCGAACGTTCGTAATGAAATCAATCATTGCGAGACGAGAGAAGAGTTTGTACAGCTTTTAGATGCATTTACGGTTGAAGTTGAGGCAAAAGAGCTTCAAAATGCAAAAGTAGGATAATACTCACCTCTATTTGCTGCTCACTGCTAGTTTTACGCTGGCAGTTTTTCTGCTTTTTTCATGAAACAATATCTGTAATGGAGTGATAACAATGAGTCAAGAAGAGCATAACCATGAAGAATTGAATGATCAGCTGCAAGTCAGACGCGATAAAATGAATCAGCTGAGAGATAACGGCATCGATCCATTCGGCGCACGTTTTGAAAGAACTCATCAGTCTCAAGAAGTTATTTCGGCATATCAAGATCTAACCAAAGAAGAGTTAGAAGAAAAAGCGATTGAAGTTACAATCGCAGGCCGCATGATGACAAAACGCGGCAAAGGAAAAGCCGGCTTTGCCCATCTTCAGGATTTAGAAGGCCAAATCCAAATCTACGTAAGAAAAGACAGTGTCGGTGACGACCAATATGAAATCTTCAAGTCTTCTGACCTCGGTGATCTTATCGGCGTAACCGGAAAAGTCTTCAAAACAAATGTAGGCGAATTGTCTGTTAAAGCAACTTCCTTTGAATTGCTGACAAAAGCGCTTCGTCCGCTTCCTGACAAATACCATGGTTTAAAAGACGTTGAGCAGCGCTACCGTCAGCGCTATCTGGATCTTATCGTAAACCCAGACAGCAAACATACGTTCATTACACGAAGCAAGATCATTCAAGCTATGAGAAGGTACCTTGATGATCATGGATACTTAGAAGTAGAAACACCTACAATGCACAGCATTCCTGGGGGAGCTTCTGCACGTCCGTTTATCACTCACCACAACGCGTTAGACATTCCACTCTATATGCGTATTGCTATCGAACTGCACCTAAAACGTCTAATTGTCGGCGGTTTAGAAAAAGTATATGAAATCGGCCGTGTTTTCCGTAACGAAGGTGTCTCTACACGCCATAACCCTGAATTTACAATGATTGAGTTATATGAAGCATATGCGGACTATAAAGATATCATGAGCTTAACTGAAAACCTTGTCGCTCATATCGCCCAAGAAGTGCTTGGCACAACTACGATTCAATACGGGGAAGAGCAAATCGACCTTAAACCGGAGTGGAAAAGAATCCATATGGTTGACGCAGTCAAAGAAGCGACCGGCGTTGATTTCTGGGAAGAGGTTACTGTTGAGCAGGCGCGTGAATATGCAAAAGAACATGAAGTAGAAATTAAAGACTCTATGACAGTAGGCCATATCATCAACGAATTCTTCGAACAAAAAATTGAAGAAACGCTTATTCAGCCAACGTTTATTTACGGGCATCCTGTAGAAATTTCTCCTCTTGCTAAGAAAAACCCTGAGGACCCGCGTTTTACAGACCGTTTTGAGCTGTTTATCGTTGGCCGTGAACATGCCAACGCGTTTACAGAGCTGAATGATCCTATTGATCAAAGAGAACGCTTTGAAGCGCAATTAAAAGAGCGTGAAGCCGGTAATGATGAAGCTCATTTAATGGATGAAGACTTTGTTGAAGCTCTGGAATACGGTATGCCGCCAACAGGAGGTTTAGGCATCGGTATCGACCGTCTGGTTATGCTGCTGACGAATGCCCCTTCTATTCGCGATGTGCTGTTATTCCCGCAAATGAGACAACGCTAATAAAAAAGAGCGGTATCCTCCATAGGGAAAGGATGCCGCTCTTTTTAAATCCCTTAGTATTTCTTCAAAAAAACTATTGCACTATTATTTACTAGGTGGTATATTATTATTCGTTGCCGCTAAACAAGGCGATAACGAAAAAAAGAACTTCAAAAAAAGTTATTGACTTCACTGAGTCAACGAGTTATAATAATAAAGTCGCTTGAACGAAGTGAACAAAATGATCTTTGAAAACTAAACAAGACAAAACGTACCTGTTAATTCAGTTTTTAAAAATCGCACAGCGATGTGCGTAGTCAGTCAAACTACTTTATCGGAGAGTTTGATCCTGGCTCAGGACGAACGCTGGCGGCGTGCCTAATACATGCAAGTCGAGCGGACAGATGGGAGCTTGCTCCCTGATGTTAGCGGCGGACGGGTGAGTAACACGTGGGTAACCTGCCTGTAAGACTGGGATAACTCCGGGAAACCGGGGCTAATACCGGATGGTTGTTTGAACCGCATGGTTCAAACATAAAAGGTGGCTTCGGCTACCACTTACAGATGGACCCGCGGCGCATTAGCTAGTTGGTGAGGTAACGGCTCACCAAGGCAACGATGCGTAGCCGACCTGAGAGGGTGATCGGCCACACTGGGACTGAGACACGGCCCAGACTCCTACGGGAGGCAGCAGTAGGGAATCTTCCGCAATGGACGAAAGTCTGACGGAGCAACGCCGCGTGAGTGATGAAGGTTTTCGGATCGTAAAGCTCTGTTGTTAGGGAAGAACAAGTACCGTTCGAATAGGGCGGTACCTTGACGGTACCTAACCAGAAAGCCACGGCTAACTACGTGCCAGCAGCCGCGGTAATACGTAGGTGGCAAGCGTTGTCCGGAATTATTGGGCGTAAAGGGCTCGCAGGCGGTTTCTTAAGTCTGATGTGAAAGCCCCCGGCTCAACCGGGGAGGGTCATTGGAAACTGGGGAACTTGAGTGCAGAAGAGGAGAGTGGAATTCCACGTGTAGCGGTGAAATGCGTAGAGATGTGGAGGAACACCAGTGGCGAAGGCGACTCTCTGGTCTGTAACTGACGCTGAGGAGCGAAAGCGTGG
>NZ_CP010014.1:3945000-3947500 GCF_000877815.1 Bacillus sp. YP1
GCTAATACCGGATGGTTGTTTGAACCGCATGGTTCAAACATAAAAGGTGGCTTCGGCTACCACTTACAGATGGACCCGCGGCGCATTAGCTAGTTGGTGAGGTAACGGCTCACCAAGGCAACGATGCGTAGCCGACCTGAGAGGGTGATCGGCCACACTGGGACTGAGACACGGCCCAGACTCCTACGGGAGGCAGCAGTAGGGAATCTTCCGCAATGGACGAAAGTCTGACGGAGCAACGCCGCGTGAGTGATGAAGGTTTTCGGATCGTAAAGCTCTGTTGTTAGGGAAGAACAAGTACCGTTCGAATAGGGCGGTACCTTGACGGTACCTAACCAGAAAGCCACGGCTAACTACGTGCCAGCAGCCGCGGTAATACGTAGGTGGCAAGCGTTGTCCGGAATTATTGGGCGTAAAGGGCTCGCAGGCGGTTTCTTAAGTCTGATGTGAAAGCCCCCGGCTCAACCGGGGAGGGTCATTGGAAACTGGGGAACTTGAGTGCAGAAGAGGAGAGTGGAATTCCACGTGTAGCGGTGAAATGCGTAGAGATGTGGAGGAACACCAGTGGCGAAGGCGACTCTCTGGTCTGTAACTGACGCTGAGGAGCGAAAGCGTGGGGAGCGAACAGGATTAGATACCCTGGTAGTCCACGCCGTAAACGATGAGTGCTAAGTGTTAGGGGGTTTCCGCCCCTTAGTGCTGCAGCTAACGCATTAAGCACTCCGCCTGGGGAGTACGGTCGCAAGACTGAAACTCAAAGGAATTGACGGGGGCCCGCACAAGCGGTGGAGCATGTGGTTTAATTCGAAGCAACGCGAAGAACCTTACCAGGTCTTGACATCCTCTGACAATCCTAGAGATAGGACGTCCCCTTCGGGGGCAGAGTGACAGGTGGTGCATGGTTGTCGTCAGCTCGTGTCGTGAGATGTTGGGTTAAGTCCCGCAACGAGCGCAACCCTTGATCTTAGTTGCCAGCATTCAGTTGGGCACTCTAAGGTGACTGCCGGTGACAAACCGGAGGAAGGTGGGGATGACGTCAAATCATCATGCCCCTTATGACCTGGGCTACACACGTGCTACAATGGACAGAACAAAGGGCAGCGAAACCGCGAGGTTAAGCCAATCCCACAAATCTGTTCTCAGTTCGGATCGCAGTCTGCAACTCGACTGCGTGAAGCTGGAATCGCTAGTAATCGCGGATCAGCATGCCGCGGTGAATACGTTCCCGGGCCTTGTACACACCGCCCGTCACACCACGAGAGTTTGTAACACCCGAAGTCGGTGAGGTAACCTTTTAGGAGCCAGCCGCCGAAGGTGGGACAGATGATTGGGGTGAAGTCGTAACAAGGTAGCCGTATCGGAAGGTGCGGCTGGATCACCTCCTTTCTAAGGATATTATACGGAATATAAGACCTTGGGTCTTATAAACAGAACGTTCCCTGTCTTGTTTAGTTTTGAAGGATCATTCCTTCGAAACGTGTTCTTTGAAAACTAGATAACAGTAGACATCACATTCAATTAGTAATACAAGATATCACATAGTGATTCTTTTTAACGGTTAAGTTAGAAAGGGCGCACGGTGGATGCCTTGGCACTAGGAGCCGATGAAGGACGGGACGAACACCGATATGCTTCGGGGAGCTGTAAGCAAGCTTTGATCCGGAGATTTCCGAATGGGGAAACCCACCACTCGTAATGGAGTGGTATCCATATCTGAATTCATAGGATATGAGAAGGCAGACCCGGGGAACTGAAACATCTAAGTACCCGGAGGAAGAGAAAGCAAATGCGATTCCCTGAGTAGCGGCGAGCGAAACGGGATTAGCCCAAACCAAGAGGCTTGCCTCTTGGGGTTGTAGGACACTCTGTACGGAGTTACAAAGGAACGAGGTAGATGAAGAGGTCTGGAAAGGCCCGCCATAGGAGGTAACAGCCCTGTAGTCAAAACTTCGTTCTCTCCTGAGTGGATCCTGAGTACGGCGGAACACGTGAAATTCCGTCGGAATCCGGGAGGACCATCTCCCAAGGCTAAATACTCCCTAGTGACCGATAGTGAACCAGTACCGTGAGGGAAAGGTGAAAAGCACCCCGGAAGGGGAGTGAAAGAGATCCTGAAACCGTGTGCCTACAAGTAGTCAGAGCCCGTTAACGGGTGATGGCGTGCCTTTTGTAGAATGAACCGGCGAGTTACGATCCCGTGCAAGGTTAAGCAGAAGATGCGGAGCCGCAGCGAAAGCGAGTCTGAATAGGGCGCATGAGTACGTGGTCGTAGACCCGAAACCAGGTGATCTACCCATGTCCAGGGTGAAGTTCAGGTAACACTGAATGGAGGCCCGAACCCACGCACGTTGAAAAGTGCGGGGATGAGGTGTGGGTAGGGGTGAAATGCCAATCGAACCTGGAGATAGCTGGTTCTCTCCGAAATAGCTTTAGGGCTAGCCTCAAGGTAAGAGTCTTGGAGGTAGAGCACTGATTGGACTAGGGGCCCCTACCGGGTTAC
>NZ_CP010014.1:3950000-4017500 GCF_000877815.1 Bacillus sp. YP1
TTTCAATGCGTTCCTTCCCAAATAAATTATGTCATCAACACCAGATTTACAAGCGAAAGAGGATATATTGTTGAGAGCAAACGCGGGGGCGGCGGTTACATCAGAATCATTAAAATTAAAATGAACAATGAAGTTGTCCTGATCAATAATATAATTTCTCAAATTAATACCCATTTGTCTCAAGCAGCCTCTGATGACATTATTTTAAGGCTATTAGAAGACAAGGTAATTTCAGAAAGAGAAGCAAAAATGATGGTCAGCGTAATGGACCGCTCAGTTTTACACATTGACTTACCTGAACGTGATGAATTAAGAGCGAGAATGATGAAGGCAATGCTGACTTCTTTAAAATTAAAATAAGCGGGTGAAAAGATTGATTTGTCAAGAGTGCCACGAGAGACCAGCCACTTTTCACTTTACAAAGGTTGTTAACGGAGAAAAAATAGAAGTTCATATTTGTGAACAATGTGCCAAAGAAAATAGTGATTCATATGGTATAAGTGCAAATCAGGGTTTCTCTATTCATAATTTACTTTCGGGTTTACTGAACATGGATTCTTCATTTCAAAATGCAGGAACTCAAATGTTCAGTCACTCGGAGCAAATATCTGCTTGTCCGAAATGCGGAATGACTTTTCAGCAATTCAGAAAAATTGGCCGTTTTGGATGTTCTGAATGTTACAAAACATTTCATAGCAACATTACACCAATCCTACGTAAAGTGCACAGCGGAAACACTGTGCATGCAGGTAAGATACCGAAACGAATAGGCGGCAATCTTCATGTCAGACGGCAGATTGATATGCTAAAAAAGGAATTAGAATCCTTAATCCATCAAGAAGAATTTGAAAATGCAGCTCATGTAAGAGATCAAATTCGTTTATTAGAACAATCACTCAAAAGTACAGATAGTGAGGAGGAACAGGAGTAATGTCGCTAAAGCATTTTATTCAGGACGCACTAAGCAGTTGGATGAAGCAGAAAGGACCTGAAAGTGACATTGTACTCAGCAGCCGCATACGTTTAGCAAGAAACTTTGAGCATATTCGGTTCCCTACGCGGTATTCCAATGAAGAAGCCTCATCCATCATACAGCAATTTGAAGATCAGTTTTCAGAGCAAGAAATTCCCGGAATCGGCAAATTTGTTTTGATTAGAATGAATGATGCACAGCCTTTAGAAAAGCGTGTACTTGTTGAAAAACATCTAATCAGCCCGAATTTGACAGAGTCTCCTTTTGGCGGCTGTTTGCTTTCTGAAAATGAGGAAGTAAGCGTCATGCTAAATGAAGAGGACCATATTAGAATTCAGTGTCTTTTCCCTGGATTTCAGCTTTTAGAAGCAATGAAAGCCGCAAACCAGGTCGACGACTGGATTGAAGAAAAAGTTGATTATGCATTCAATGAGCAAAGAGGATACTTAACCAGCTGTCCTACAAACGTAGGTACTGGTTTAAGGGCTTCGGTCATGATGCATCTGCCGGCGCTGGTTTTAACTAGGCAAATAAATCGAATTATACCGGCAATTAATCAATTAGGCTTAGTTGTTAGAGGAATTTATGGGGAAGGCAGCGAAGCAGTAGGGAATATCTTTCAAATTTCAAATCAGATCACGCTTGGTAAGTCAGAGCAGGATATTGTAGAGGATCTTAACAGTGTTGCTGCTCAGTTGATTGAACAAGAACGATCTGCCCGAGAAGCGATTTATCAAACTTCTAAAATCGAACTTGAGGATCGGGTATATCGGTCATATGGGGTCTTGTCTAATTGCCGGATGATAGAATCGAAAGAAACTGCAAAGTGCCTTTCAGATGTTCGGTTAGGCATAGACTTAGGCATAATAAAAGGACTTTCAAGCAACATACTTAACGAACTTATGATTTTGACGCAGCCAGGGTTTTTACAGCAATACTCGGGAGGCGCTTTGCGACCGAACGAAAGGGACATTCGAAGAGCGGCTCTCATCAGAGAACGGCTTCACTTAGAAATGAATGGGAAAAGACAGGAGGATGAATCGATATGATGTTTGGAAGATTTACAGAACGAGCTCAAAAAGTACTGGCGCTAGCACAGGAAGAAGCACTTCGGTTAGGTCATAATAACATTGGCACTGAGCATATTTTATTAGGACTGGTAAGAGAAGGAGAGGGCATTGCTGCTAAAGCTCTTCAAGCGCTTGGACTCGGTTCAGAAAAAATTCAGAAAGAAGTAGAAAGTTTGATCGGGCGCGGGCAGGAAATGTCTCAAACGATTCATTATACTCCTAGAGCTAAAAAAGTCATTGAGCTTTCAATGGATGAGGCAAGAAAACTCGGTCATTCTTATGTGGGAACAGAACATATTCTTCTTGGTCTGATTCGTGAAGGAGAAGGTGTTGCTGCGAGAGTTCTGAATAATCTCGGTGTCAGCTTAAATAAAGCAAGACAGCAGGTGCTCCAGCTTCTAGGAAGTAATGAAACAGGATCATCAGCGGCAGGAACAAACAGCAATGCGAATACGCCTACGCTTGACAGCTTGGCAAGAGACTTAACTGCTATTGCGAAGGAAGACAGCCTTGACCCTGTAATCGGCAGAAGCAAGGAGATCCAGCGTGTCATTGAAGTGTTAAGCCGCAGAACGAAAAACAACCCTGTTCTCATTGGGGAACCAGGTGTAGGTAAAACGGCTATCGCAGAAGGTTTGGCACAGCAAATTATCAATAATGAAGTACCCGAAATTTTGCGTGATAAACGTGTGATGACATTAGACATGGGAACAGTTGTTGCCGGCACAAAATACCGCGGAGAATTTGAGGATCGCCTGAAGAAGGTCATGGATGAAATTCGCCAGGCAGGAAATATCATTCTATTCATCGATGAGCTCCATACATTAATCGGGGCAGGCGGAGCAGAAGGTGCTATTGATGCATCTAATATTTTAAAACCTTCACTTGCTCGTGGCGAACTCCAATGTATTGGTGCAACGACTCTTGATGAGTACCGTAAATATATTGAAAAAGATGCAGCACTGGAACGCCGTTTTCAGCCGATTCAGGTTGATCAGCCATCTGTAGATGAAAGTATTCAAATTTTACAAGGTCTGCGTGACAGATACGAAGCCCACCACCGCGTTTCTATCACTGATGATGCCATTGAAGCTGCGGTTAAGCTTTCTGACAGATATATTTCTGACCGCTTCCTTCCGGATAAAGCAATTGACTTGATCGATGAAGCGGGTTCAAAGGTGAGACTGCGCTCATTTACAACGCCTCCTAACTTAAAAGAGCTTGAGCAGAAGCTTGATGAGGTTCGTAAAGAGAAGGATGCGGCAGTGCAAAGCCAAGAGTTTGAAAAAGCTGCTTCCTTGCGTGATACTGAACAACGCCTGCGCGAGCAAGTAGAGGATACGAAGAAATCATGGAAAGAGAAGCAAGGGCAGGAAAACTCAGAGGTTACTGTGGATGATATTGCGATGGTTGTATCCAGCTGGACCGGTGTGCCTGTATCTAAAATCGCCCAAACTGAAACTGATAAGCTTCTCAATATGGAAAACATTCTTCACTCCCGTGTCATCGGCCAGGATGAAGCAGTTGTAGCGGTTGCAAAAGCCGTCAGACGTGCAAGAGCAGGATTGAAAGATCCTAAACGCCCAATCGGCTCATTCATTTTCTTAGGCCCTACAGGTGTAGGTAAAACAGAACTTGCACGAGCACTTGCTGAATCCATTTTTGGCGATGAAGAATCCATGATCAGAATTGATATGTCTGAATACATGGAAAAACATTCAACTTCAAGACTTGTTGGTTCACCTCCGGGTTATGTGGGATATGATGAAGGCGGTCAATTGACAGAGAAAGTCAGAAGAAAACCTTACTCTGTCGTGCTTCTTGATGAGATCGAGAAAGCGCACCCTGATGTCTTCAATATCCTTCTGCAAGTTCTTGAAGACGGACGATTGACTGATTCTAAAGGACGCACAGTCGATTTCCGCAATACCATTCTGATCATGACATCAAACGTCGGAGCAAGTGAGCTAAAACGCAATAAATATGTCGGCTTTAACGTTCAGGATGAAACTCAAAATCATAAAGACATGAAAGATAAAGTGATGGGTGAATTAAAACGAGCGTTCAGACCTGAGTTCATCAACCGTATTGATGAAATCATTGTCTTCCATTCACTTGAGAAAAAACATCTCACTGAGATTGTGTCATTAATGTCTGATCAATTAACGAAACGCCTGAAAGAACAAGATCTTTCTATCGAATTGACAGATGCTGCAAAAGCGAAAGTCGCGGAAGAGGGCGTTGACCTGGAATACGGTGCCCGTCCGTTAAGAAGAGCGATCCAAAAACATGTCGAGGATCGTTTATCTGAAGAACTCCTCAGAGGAAATATTCATAAAGGACAGCATATTGTTCTTGATGTAGAAGATGGCGAATTTGTCGTAAAAACGACTGCTAAAACGAATTAATATAGAAGACGGAAATGAGGCATACAGCATGTAAGTGTATGCCTCACTTTCATATCAAGAAATAGAACAAGGGAGAGGTCTTACACTATATATGGCTAAAACAAAATCGAAGTTCATCTGCCAATCCTGCGGCTACGAGTCTCCAAAATGGATGGGGAAATGTCCGGGCTGTGGTGCTTGGAATACAATGGTGGAAGAAATGATTAAAAAAGCACCGGCCAATCGGAGAGCGGCTTTTTCTCATTCTGTTCAAACTGTACAGAAACCTTCACCTATTACATCAATCGAAACATCAGAAGAACCCCGCGTCAAAACCCAGCTTGGCGAGTTTAACAGAGTACTCGGCGGAGGTGTCGTTAAAGGCTCCCTCGTTTTAATTGGCGGTGATCCTGGTATCGGAAAGTCAACGCTATTACTGCAGGTTTCCGCTCAATTATCAGGCTCATCAAACAGTGTCCTGTATATTTCGGGAGAAGAATCTGTAAAGCAAACGAAGCTGCGAGCAGACCGTCTCGGCATTAATAATCCGTCACTGCATGTTTTATCTGAAACCGATATGGAGTATATTTCGTCTGCTATACAAGAGATGAATCCATCGTTTGTCGTTGTTGACTCTATTCAAACGGTTTACCAAAGCGATATTACATCTGCTCCAGGCAGTGTGTCACAGGTCAGAGAATGTACCGCTGAGCTGATGAAAATTGCAAAAACAAAAGGTATTCCGATTTTTATCGTAGGGCACGTGACGAAAGAAGGGTCTATTGCAGGTCCGAGACTGTTGGAGCATATGGTTGACACTGTTTTATATTTTGAAGGAGAACGCCACCATACTTTCCGTATTTTGCGGGCTGTAAAAAACCGTTTCGGATCTACAAACGAAATGGGCATTTTCGAAATGCGGGAAGAGGGGCTCACTGAGGTTTTGAATCCTTCGGAAATTTTCTTAGAAGAACGCTCTGCTGGTTCCGCAGGCTCGAGTATCACTGCCTCTATGGAGGGCACTAGACCGATTCTCGTTGAAATTCAGGCACTCATCTCGCCAACAAGTTTTGGCAACCCAAGGCGTATGGCAACGGGAATAGACCATAACAGGGTTTCTCTGTTAATGGCTGTGTTAGAAAAAAGAGTTGGACTGCTGCTGCAAAATCAGGATGCTTATTTGAAAGTGGCTGGCGGCGTTAAGCTTGATGAACCGGCAATTGATCTTGCGATTGTGATTAGTATTGCATCAAGCTTTAGAGACACACCTCCAAATCCTGCAGATTGTTTTATTGGAGAAGTGGGATTAACCGGAGAAGTCCGGCGGGTTTCAAGAATTGAACAGCGTGTGAAAGAAGCGGCAAAGCTTGGTTTTAAACGCATGATCATACCCGCGGCAAATCTGGATGGATGGACAAAACCAAAAGGGATTGAGGTTATCGGAGTAGCAAATGTTGCAGAAGCGCTTCGTACTTCATTAGGAGGATAATAGATGGAAAAAGAGAAAAAAGGGGCGAAACACGAGTTAGACCTGTCATCTATATTGCAGTTTGTTGCTCCGGGTACACCGCTCAGAGCGGGGATGGAAAACGTCTTGAGAGCAAATACAGGCGGTCTGATTGTTGTTGGATATAATGATAAAGTAAAAGAAGTGGTGGACGGCGGCTTTCACATAAACACGGCTTTTTCTCCGGCGCATTTATATGAGCTGGCTAAAATGGATGGAGCGATCATTTTAAGTGATTCTGGTCAAAAGATCCTATACGCGAATACTCAGCTGATGCCGGATGCCACAATTTCTTCATCAGAAACAGGAATGCGGCACAGAACTGCCGAAAGAGTAGCTAAGCAAACTGGCTGTCTTGTAATCGCCATTTCTGAAAGAAGAAATGTCATAACGTTATATCAGGAAAACATGAAGTATACACTAAAAGACATAGGATTTATTTTAACCAAGGCGAACCAAGCCATTCAAACACTTGAAAAATATAAGACAATCCTCGATAAAACGATTAATGCACTGAACGCGTTAGAGTTTGAGGAACTTGTTACCTTCAGTGATGTCTTGTCTGTCATGCATCGTTATGAAATGGTACTGAGAATCAAAAACGAAATTAATATGTATATCAAAGAGCTGGGGACAGAAGGGCATCTGATCAAACTGCAAGTCATTGAATTGATTACGGATATGGAAGAAGAGGCCGCTTTATTTATTAAGGACTATGTAAAAGAAAAGATTAAAGATCCGTTTGTTCTCTTGAAGGAGCTGCAGGATATGTCCAGTTATGATCTGCTGGATGATTCCATTGTGTATAAGCTTCTCGGTTACCCTGCTTCTACTAATCTTGATGATTATGTATTGCCGAGAGGATACAGGCTGTTAAATAAGATACCGCGTCTTCCGATGCCGATTGTTGAAAATGTTGTAGAAGCATTTGGAGTCCTGCCAAGGATTATTGAGGCGAGTGCAGAAGAATTAGATGAAGTAGAGGGAATCGGTGAAGTACGAGCCCAAAAAATCAAAAAAGGATTAAAACGCCTGCAAGAGAAGCATTATTTAGACAGACAACTGTGATTTCGGTTAAAACCTTATGAATACGGGTATATTAATGTTGGTTTTTGTTTATTCTGATATTCGTAGGATGCATAAGACTTTGTGAAATTAAAATGTTAAAAAAGGAGGTGGGGGTATGTTAAAACGAATAGTTCAGGCGTTCTTCATTATTTTTGGCGGCGTTGTTGGTATATTTTTGATACCTGAATTGTTTGTACTGTTAAATATACAGGACATACCTTTAATAACAAACGCATATACGTCTGCGGCAATAGGAGCAATTATCTTTTTTCTCATCAGTATATGGGGTACAGAATACGTTGTGAACTGGGTGAAGTGGATAGAGGATTCATTGTTAAAAGCGCCGGTTCCAGATTTGTTATTTGGAAGTCTTGGCTTAGTTTTTGGACTTATAATTGCTTATCTTATCGTAAATGTTATTCCTTTAGACAATATACCTTACCGCATATTCAGCACAATAATTCCTGTATTTTTGGCTTTCTTCCTCGGTTATCTCGGCTTCCAGGTGGGCTTTAAGAAAAAGGATGAATTGATCAGCCTGTTTTCCATTTCCGCCAGAATGCAAAAGAAAAAAGGAACAGCTGATGAAGAACATGAGGTTCAAGACAAGAAGCTGAAAATTTTGGACACTAGTGTTATTATTGATGGGAGAATAGCAGATATTTGTCAGACTGGTTTTTTAGAGGGAGTTATCGTGATTCCGCAGTTTGTCCTTGAGGAATTGCAGCATATTGCAGACTCTTCAGATGTTTTAAAACGAAACAGAGGACGCCGCGGTCTTGATATCCTGAACCGCATTCAGAAAGAATTAGACATTGAAGTTGAAATTTACGAAGGCGACTTTGAAGATATTCAGGAGGTTGACAGCAAGCTCGTCAAACTTGCTAAGCTGACATCCGGGGTCGTTGTGACGAATGATTTTAATTTAAATAAAGTGTGCGAGCTTCAGAAGGTAGCAGTATTAAACATTAATGACCTTGCCAATGCGGTTAAGCCTGTTGTGCTTCCTGGCGAGGAAATGAATGTTCAGGTCATTAAGGACGGGAAAGAGCATAATCAGGGAGTTGCCTACTTGGATGACGGTACGATGATTGTCGTTGAAGAAGGACGGAATTATATCGGCAAGCATATTGATGTACTCGTCACAAGTGTGCTGCAGACAGCAGCGGGACGAATGATTTTTGCGAAGCCTAAGCTGTTGGAGAAGGCGCTGTAAAGGGAGAAGAAACAATGAGTTATGATGTGGTGATTCCTGCAGCCGGACAGGGAAAGCGGATGAAGGCAGGGAGAAATAAACTGTTCATTGAGCTGAAGGGAGACCCGGTGATCATACACACGTTAAGAGTGTTTGACAGCCACCGGCAGTGCGATAAAATCATTTTGGTGATTAACGAGCAGGAGCGGGAGCACTTTCAGCAATTGCTGTCCGATTACCCGTTTCAAACTTCAATTGAGCTTGTTGCAGGCGGAGATGAGCGACAGCACAGTGTGTATAAGGGGCTGAAAGCCGTAAAGCAGGAAAAGATTGTCCTTGTACATGACGGTGCCCGTCCATTTATAAAACATGAACAAATTGACGAACTGATCGCAGAGGCGGAACAGACAGGAGCGGCCATCCTTGCTGTTCCGGTAAAAGATACGATTAAACGCGTTCAAGATTTACAAGTCAGTGAGACGATTGAACGTTCAAGCTTGTGGGCTGTCCAAACGCCACAAGCTTTTCGTCTTTCTTTATTGATGAAGGCTCACGCTGAGGCCGAGCGCAAGGGATTTTTAGGGACGGATGACGCCAGCCTCGTTGAACAGATGGAGGGCGGTTCGGTCCGTGTTGTAGAAGGCAGCTATACAAATATTAAGCTGACGACGCCAGACGATTTGACGTCAGCTGAAGCTATCATGGAATCAGAAAGTGGGAATAAACATGTTTAGAATTGGACAAGGATTTGATGTGCATCAATTAGTGGAGGGCCGTCCTCTCATTATTGGCGGAATTGAAATCCCGTACGAAAAAGGGCTGCTTGGCCATTCTGATGCAGACGTATTGTTGCATACCGTCGCTGACGCCTGCCTGGGAGCTGTGGGTGAAGGAGACATAGGCAAGCATTTTCCTGACACAGATCCCGAGTTCAAGGACGCAGATTCTTTCAAATTACTTCAGCATGTCTGGGGAATCGTGAAACAGAAGGGGTATGTCCTTGGGAACATTGATTGCACCATCATAGCGCAAAAGCCGAAGATGCTGCCGTACATAGAAGATATGAGAAAAAGAATTGCTGAAGGCCTTGAGGCAGATGTTTCTCAAGTAAATGTAAAAGCAACAACGACAGAAAAGCTTGGATTTACAGGCCGGGCGGAAGGAATAGCGGCTCAGGCGACAGTACTGATACAAAAAGGCTAACTTGTTTTGATGCCGGGTCTATTTGGTGGTAGAATAGATTCATACATTTTTGCCTGAGGCCATACATGACATGAAAGGAAGTATTTGAAAATGGGAAACGAAGTACGCGTCCGTTATGCACCGAGTCCAACCGGACATTTGCATATTGGAAATGCCAGAACGGCGCTTTTTAATTATTTATTTGCCCGCAATCAAGGCGGTAAGTTTATCATTCGAGTTGAGGACACAGATAAAAAGCGCAATATTGAGGGCGGAGAACAAAGCCAGCTGAATTATCTGAAGTGGCTAGGTATTGACTGGGATGAGAGTGTGGATGTCGGAGGAGAGTACGGTCCATACCGTCAGTCAGAGCGTAACGATATCTATAAAGTGTACTATGAAGAGCTTCTTGAAAAAGGGCTTGCTTATAAATGTTACTGTACGGAAGAAGAGCTTGAAAAAGAGCGTGAAGAACAGATTGCCCGCGGAGAAATGCCTCGTTATTCCGGAAAACACAGAGACCTGACTCAGGAAGAACAGGAGAAATTTATCGCCGAAGGCAGAAAACCAAGTATTCGTTTCCGTGTGCCGGAAGGAAAAGTCATCGCCTTCAACGACATCGTAAAAGGCGAAATTTCTTTTGAATCAGATGGCATCGGCGACTTCGTTATTGTGAAAAAGGACGGAACGCCTACTTATAACTTCGCGGTAGCTATTGATGACTACTTAATGAAAATGACACACGTGCTGCGCGGTGAGGATCATATTTCTAACACACCGAAACAGATTATGATCTATCAAGCATTCGGGTGGGATATTCCTCAGTTCGGACACATGACGCTGATTGTAAACGAAAGCCGTAAAAAGCTCAGCAAACGTGATGAATCCATTATTCAATTCATCGAGCAGTACAAAGAGCTTGGCTACCTGCCAGAAGCGCTGTTCAACTTTATCGGCTTGTTAGGCTGGTCACCGGTTGGAGAAGAAGAGCTTTTCACAAAAGAGCAGTTTATTGAAATTTTTGATGTAAATCGTTTATCTAAATCACCAGCTTTGTTTGATATGCATAAGCTAAAATGGGTTAACAACCAATATGTGAAGAAGCTGGATCTTGATCAGGTTGTTGAACTGACGCTTCCGCATTTGCAAAAAGCCGGCAAAGTTGGCACTGAGCTTTCTGCTGAAGAACAAGAATGGGTTCGTAAACTGATTTCCCTGTATCATGAGCAATTAAGCTACGGTGCGGAAATTGTTGAGCTGACTGATTTGTTCTTTACGGATGAGATCGAGTATAATCAAGAAGCGAAAGCTGTTCTGGAAGAAGAACAGGTTCCTGAAGTGCTCAGCACATTCGCAGCGAAGCTTGAAGAGCTTGAGGAGTTCACTCCGGATAATATCAAAGCATCGATCAAAGCAGTGCAGAAAGAAACTGGCCATAAAGGGAAAAAACTGTTTATGCCGATTCGTGTTGCTGTAACAGGGCAAACTCACGGTCCGGAACTGCCGCAATCAATTGAATTGATCGGTAAAGAGACTGCAATTCAGCGTTTAAAGAATATCTAAATAAATGATTGTTGACAGGGAAGAGTATAAAGCTTTAGGCCATTACAGAAAGGATCTTCATTGGCTGAGAGAGATCCATGAGCCGGGTTTTAGAAGTGCGCCCTTAAGACCTTTGAAGAACGTTTTTTGAAATCAGTATTCAAAGGCGGCCGCCGCCGTTACAGGCTGAAGTTGGGAGAGCAGAAGTCTGCTTTTCAAACAGAGTGGAACCGCGCGGTTAAAGCGTCTCTGTCATGTTTACATGCAGAGACGCTTTTTTTATTGGGTAGAGGAAATCAGATAGAGAAACGGGGGGAAGCATGTGTTTTTTAGAATGCTCAAAGAAGACATTGATACTGTGTTCGATCAAGATCCCGCAGCAAGAAGCTATTTTGAAGTGATTTTAACTTATTCCGGTTTACATGCTATATGGGCGCATCGGATTGCACATGCTTTATATAAACGAAAATTTTATTTCCTTGCACGCCTTATATCTCAAGTAAGCCGATTTTTTACCGGGATAGAAATCCACCCCGGCGCTACAATCGGGAGAAGATTTTTCATAGACCACGGCATGGGGGTTGTCATTGGGGAGACATGTGAAATCGGCAATAACGTAACCGTTTTTCAGGGGGTTACCCTCGGGGGAACGGGAAAAGAAAAGGGAAAAAGGCACCCAACGATTAAAGATGACGCATTGATAGCCACAGGTGCTAAAGTGCTCGGTTCTATTACGGTCGGTGAAGGCTCAAAGATTGGCGCTGGTTCAGTAGTGCTGCATGATGTTCCTGATTTTTCAACAGTTGTCGGTATCCCTGGACGGGTCGTTGTACAAAATGGCAAGAAAGTAAGACGCGATTTAAACCATCAGGATTTGCCCGATCCAGTTGCTGACCGCTTTAAGTCTTTGGAACAGCAGATTTTAGAGCTGAAGGCAGAACTTGAAGACAGAAAAGAAAGGATCAATCAAAAATGACAATCACACTTTATAATACATTGACTAGACAGAAGGAAACATTCGTTCCTCTTGAAGAGGGAAAAGTGAAAATGTATGTATGCGGACCCACGGTTTACAATTACATTCATATCGGGAACGCGCGTCCGGCAATCGTTTACGATACGGTTCGAAACTATTTAGAGTATAAAGGCTATGATGTGCAGTATGTCTCTAACTTCACAGACGTAGACGATAAATTAATTAAAGCGGCAAATGAACTCGGTGAGGATGTACCCACCATTTCAGAGCGTTTTATTAAAGCATACTTTGAAGACGTAGGTGCGCTCGGCTGCCGAAAAGCCGACCTTCATCCGCGAGTAATGGAGAACATGGATGCCATTATCGAATTCGTAGATCAGCTCGTGAAAAAGGGCTACGCATATGAATCAGAAGGTGACGTATATTTCAAAACCAGAGCATTTGAAGGGTACGGAAAGCTTTCTCAGCAATCAATCGATGAACTAAGATCAGGTGCACGCATCCGGGTCGGCGAGAAAAAAGAAGATGCTCTTGATTTCGCACTGTGGAAAGCGGCAAAAGAAGGAGAAATCTCTTGGGATAGCCCTTGGGGGAAAGGGCGTCCGGGCTGGCACATTGAATGCTCAGCAATGGTGAAAAAGTATCTCGGTGACCAGATTGATATCCATGCGGGCGGACAGGATTTAACATTCCCTCACCATGAAAACGAAATTGCGCAATCTGAGGCGCTGACAGGCAAAACGTTTGCGAAGTACTGGCTTCATAATGGTTATATCAATATTGATAATGAAAAAATGTCAAAATCACTAGGCAACTTTGTGCTTGTGCATGACATCATTAAACAGCATGATCCGCAGCTTTTGAGATTCTTTATGCTATCTGTTCATTATCGCCATCCGATTAACTATTCAGAAGAGCTTCTGGAGAATACGAAAAGCGCGTTCAGCCGTTTAAAAACAGCGTACAGCAATCTTCAGCACCGTCTGAACAGCAGTACGAATTTAACCGAAGATGACGATCAATGGCTTGAAAAGGTTGAAGAACACCGCAAAGCATTCGAAGAAGAGATGGACGATGATTTTAATACGGCGAATGCCATTTCAGTCTTGTTTGACTTAGCGAAACACGCCAATTATTATCTTCAGAAAGATCATACGGCTGATCATGTGATTACGGCGTTTATTGAGATGTTTGACCGCATTGTTTCTGTCCTCGGTTTTTCGTTGGGTGAGCAGGAACTTCTCGATCAAGAGATTGAAGACTTAATCGAAAAGCGAAATGAAGCGCGCCGGAATCGCGATTTTGCATTGTCAGACCAGATCCGCGACCAGCTGAAAAGCATGAATATCATTCTTGAAGATACGGCTCAAGGCACTCGCTGGAAACGGGGAGAATAACAGATGCTTGAATTTGATACGATAAAAGATTCTAAGCAGCTTAACGGTCTTGCGCTTGCTTATATAGGTGATGCCATTTTTGAAGTGTATGTCAGGCATCACCTGCTTAAGCAGGGCTTTACCAAACCAAATGATCTTCATAAGAAATCAAGCCGGATTGTTTCAGCAAAGTCACAGGCTGAGATCCTATTTTTTCTGCAGAATCAATCATTTTTTACGGAAGAAGAGGAAGCGGTGCTGAAAAGAGGCAGAAATGCCAAGTCAGGGACAACACCTAAAAATACAGATGTTCAGACGTACCGCTACAGTACAGCATTTGAAGCGCTTCTGGGCTACCTTTTTCTAGAGAAAAAAGAGGAACGACTTAGTCAGCTCGTAGCCGAAGCTATACAATTCGGGACGTCAGGGAGGAAAACAAATGAGTCAGCAACATGATTACGTCATAGGGAAAAATGCAGTGATCGAGACGTTAAAATCTGATCGGAAGCTGTATAAGCTGTGGATGGCGGAAAACACCGTAAAGGGACAAGCACAGCAAGTGATTGAGCTTGCCAAAAAGCAGGGAATCACGATTCAATACGTCCCGAGAAAAAAACTCGATCAAATGGTGACAGGACAGCATCAGGGCGTAGTGGCACAGGTTGCAGCGTATGAATATGCAGAACTGGACGATTTATATAAAGCAGCCGAAGAAAAAAATGAACAGCCTTTCTTCCTCATTCTGGACGAGCTTGAAGACCCTCATAATCTTGGTTCCATTATGAGGACAGCAGATGCGGTCGGCGCTCATGGCATCGTCATTCCAAAACGGAGAGCTGTCGGGCTGACAACAACAGTGGCAAAAGCTTCAACAGGAGCAATTGAGCACATTCCTGTAGCAAGAGTCACCAATTTGGCACGGACGTTAGAAGAGATGAAAGAGCGGGGAATCTGGGTTGTCGGAACGGATGCGTCCGCGCGTGAGGATTTCCGTAATATGGACGGCAATATGCCTTTGGCTCTAGTCATCGGAAGTGAAGGAAAAGGGATGGGCCGCCTTGTGAAGGAAAAGTGCGATTTTCTCATTAAACTCCCGATGGCCGGAAAGGTAACTTCACTAAATGCATCTGTCGCGGCTGGTCTTTTGATGTATGAAGTCTACCGGAAACGAAACCCTGTGGGAGAATAAAGACCCATGGATATCCTGTTAGTAGACGGGTACAACATGATTGGAGCCTGGCCGCAGCTGAAGGATTTAAAAGCGAACAGTTTTGAAGAGGCGAGAGACGTACTGATTCAGAAAATGGCGGAATATCAATCGTATACAGGAAACAGGGTTATTGTTGTTTTTGACGCGCATCTCGTAAAAGGGCTTGAGAAAAAACAGACCAACCATAGAGTTGAAGTAATTTTTACAAAAGAAAATGAGACGGCTGATGAGCGGATAGAAAAGCTCGCTCAGGCTTTGAATAATATTGCGACTCAAATTCACGTTGCGACCTCTGACTATACTGAGCAGTGGGCGATTTTCGGACAGGGGGCATTGCGGAAATCGGCCCGGGAGCTTCTGAGAGAGGTAGAAACGATTGAAAGGCGAATAGAGAGACGGGTAAGAAAAATCACTTCCGAAAAGCCGGCGGGTAAAATTGCTTTATCGGAAGAGGTTTTGAAAACGTTTGAAAAGTGGAGGCGGGGAGACTTAGATTAAGTTGACGCTTTTTTGCCCAATACTGTATAATATTTCTATCTACGTGCGCCGGGGGGATCGGAGTGAATCTACAGAACAACAAGGGAAAATTCAACAAAGAGCAGTTTTGCCAGTTGGAGGACGAGCAGGTCATTGAAAAGGTTCATGTTGGGGACAGTGATGCGTTAGATTACTTGATTACGAAGTACCGAAACTTTGTTCGGGCAAAAGCAAGATCCTATTTCTTAATAGGGGCGGACAGAGAGGATATTGTTCAGGAAGGCATGATAGGCCTCTATAAGTCTATTCGTGACTTCAAAGAGGACAAGCTTACCTCATTCAAAGCTTTTGCAGAATTATGTATTACCCGCCAAATTATTACCGCAATAAAGACAGCTACTCGCCAGAAACACATTCCTTTGAATTCCTACGTCTCATTAGATAAACCGATCTTTGATGAAGAATCAGACCGAACGCTGCTGGATGTCATTTCAGGAGCGAAAACCTTAAATCCTGAGGAAATGATCATTAATCAGGAAGAATTTGATGATATTGAAATGAAAATGGGAGAACTATTAAGTGATTTAGAGAGAAAAGTACTCGTCTTATATCTCGACGGGAGAAGTTACCAAGAGATTTCTGATGAACTGAACCGACATGTGAAATCGATCGACAATGCCCTTCAGCGTGTGAAACGCAAGCTGGAGAAGTACTTGGAAATTCGCGAAATCAGTTTGTAATAGGAATTTATGCTATATTGACAGTATTTTTCTGACTATGATATGTTACTAAAGATAAGAACTAATGTCTATTTAGAAAAAGGTGTAATGACATGAGAAAAAAGATTACGTTAGCATGCAAGACATGCGGAAACCGTAATTATACGACAATGAAGAGCTCTGCATCAGCGGCTGAGCGATTAGAAGTAAAGAAATACTGCAGTACTTGCAATTCACATACAGCTCATCTTGAAACAAAATAGTTTTTGCGCTTTTAAATTGTGGAGGTCTTTTACATGCGTATTATGAAATTCTTTAAAGATGTTGGGAAAGAAATGAAAAAGGTAAGCTGGCCTAAAGGAAAAGAGTTAACGCGTTATACCATTACGGTAATTTCAACAGTTATCTTTTTTGTTATCTTTTTTGCCCTCCTTGACACAGGAATTTCTCAATTAATTCGTTTAATAGTTGAATAATGATCAGCAATACGTGCTATAATAGATCATAATATTACTTGCCAAAACCCGTTCAGCGGGTTTTTTATTGTGGCTTAAAATGAAAGTTATCATAGGCTTGCCGCCTATTTTTTGAAGCGTTATGGTAATTCACTAAAACCAAATGCGGGGAGGGAAGGACTGGACAGTCCTGAATAGAATGGAAAAGAATTGGTATGTTGTTCACACGTACTCTGGTTATGAGAATAAAGTAAAAGCCAACTTGGAAAAGCGTGTTGAATCAATGGGGATGCAGGATAAAATTTTCCGTGTAGTCGTACCCGAAGAAGAAGAAACGGATATCAAAAACGGCAAGAAAAAAGTCGTGAAAAAGAAAGTATTCCCTGGTTATGTGCTTGTTGAAATTGTAATGACAGACGACTCTTGGTATGTCGTCCGCAACACGCCGGGCGTTACTGGATTCGTAGGATCTGCCGGGTCAGGTTCAAAACCGACGCCGCTTCTTCCGGGGGAAGCAGAAACCATTCTGAAGAGAATGGGCATGGATGAACGAAAAACTGATATTGACTTTGAACTGAAAGAGACAGTGAAAGTAATAGACGGACCTTTTGCTAACTTTACAGGATCAATTGAAGAGATTGATTATGATAAAAGCAAGGTCAAAGTTTTCGTTAATATGTTTGGCCGTGAAACGCCGGTTGAGCTGGAATTTACCCAAATCGATAAATTGTAATGTGAAAAAACTTGAAATTGCTATATATAAATGATAATATAGCAAAGGTACGTCTTGGACTTATCCAAGGCAACTAGCATGATATTTCGTCATTCATATAAAGAATGAAACCTTGAGTGGGAGGGTTTACCCTATTACCACATCACGGACTTAAGGAGGTGTGTCTCGTGGCTAAAAAAGTAGTTAAAGTTGTAAAATTGCAAATTCCTGCTGGAAAAGCTAACCCAGCACCACCAGTTGGACCTGCACTTGGTCAAGCCGGTGTTAACATCATGGGATTCTGTAAGGAGTTTAACGCTCGTACAGCTGACCAAGCTGGTTTAATCATTCCTGTTGAAATTTCGGTTTACGAAGACCGTTCATTTACATTTATTACAAAAACTCCACCTGCTGCAGTATTGCTTAAAAAAGCAGCTGGAATTGAGTCTGGTTCTGGTGAACCAAACCGTAATAAAGTGGCAACCGTTAAGCGCGATAAAGTACGCGAAATCGCTGAAACGAAAATGCCTGACTTAAACGCAGCAGACGTTGAAGCGGCAATGCGCATGGTTGAAGGTACTGCCCGCAGTATGGGTATTGTAATCGAGGATTAATTTGTTTCTTGTCGGGTTGCGAGTTTTAACAAGTTCGCAACCCTTATTCGTGGGAGGTTATTCCGCTATAACCACATAAGGAGGAAATTTTAAAATGGCTAAAAAAGGTAAAAAGTACGTTGAAGCTGCTAAGCTTGTAGACCGTTCTAAAGCTTACGACGTCTCTGAAGCAGTAGCTCTCGTTAAAAAAACAAACACAGCTAAATTCGACGCTACAGTTGAAGTGGCTTTCCGTTTAGGGGTTGACCCTCGTAAAAACGACCAGCAAATCCGTGGAGCAGTTGTGCTTCCAAACGGAACTGGTAAAACTCAGCGCGTTCTCGTTTTCGCAAAAGGCGAAAAAGCGAAAGAAGCTGAAGCTGCTGGTGCAGATTTCGTAGGCGATACTGACTACATCAACAAAATTCAACAAGGCTGGTTCGATTTCGATGTTATCGTAGCTACACCTGACATGATGGGTGAAGTTGGTAAAATCGGTCGTGTACTTGGACCAAAAGGTTTAATGCCGAACCCTAAAACTGGTACAGTTACTTTCGAAGTTGAAAAAGCTATCGGCGAAATCAAAGCTGGTAAAGTTGAATACCGCGTTGATAAAGCTGGAAACATTCATGTTCCTATCGGTAAAGTTTCTTTCGAGGATGAAAAACTTGTTGAGAACTTCACAACAATGTACGATACAATCCTTAAAGCTAAACCTGCTGCAGCTAAAGGCGTTTACGTGAAAAACGTTGCTGTAACTTCTACTATGGGACCTGGTGTCAAAGTAGACTCTTCAACTTTTAACGTAAAATAATATTGACATGACATCAACATTCTGATATTATTCAAAATGTTGTAAAATAGAATATCATTTATACCGTAGACAGTAGGGGCCTAACCGCTTAATTATCCTACCGAGGTGTATATTATCACAGCTATTACGTTACGTATGCTTGTATATACAGCCTCCATGTCTCATGGAGGCTTTTTATATGGAATCCGTCGTCTCAGTCGTGATCACCTAACGGTATAAGTGTTACACAAGAATCTACAGGAGGTGTAACCATGAGCAGCGCAATTGAAACAAAAAAAGTTGTTGTTGAAGAAATTGCTTCTAAACTGAAAGAAAGTAAATCAACGATCATCGTTGACTATCGCGGACTTAACGTTTCTGAAGTAACTGAACTTCGTAAACAGCTTCGCGAAGCTAACGTTGAGTTCAAAGTTTACAAAAATACGATGACTCGCCGTGCGGTTGAACAAGCTGAGCTTAATGGTTTGAATGATTTCTTAACTGGACCGAACGCGATCGCATTCAGCACTGAAGATGTTGTCGCTCCGGCTAAAGTTCTTAATGACTTCGCTAAAAATCACGAAGCTCTTGAAATCAAAGCTGGCGTTATCGAAGGTAAAGTTTCTACTGTTGAAGAAGTGAAAGCTCTTGCTGAACTTCCATCACGCGAAGGCTTGCTTTCTATGTTGCTTAGCGTACTTCAAGCTCCAGTTCGCAACCTTGCTCTTGCTGCAAAAGCTGTGGCAGAACAAAAGGAAGAACAAGGCGCTTAATCTAATCAGTTTTTCATAAATTAAAACAAAATGGAGGAATTACAAATGGCTTTAAATATCGAAGAAATCATTGCTTCCGTTAAAGAAGCAACTGTACTTGAATTGAACGACCTAGTAAAAGCAATCGAAGAAGAATTTGGCGTAACTGCTGCTGCTCCTGTAGCTGTAGCTGGCGGAGCTGCTGCAGGCGGAGCTGCTGAAGAGCAAAGCGAATTCGATCTTATCCTTGCTGGTGCAGGATCTCAAAAAATCAAAGTTATCAAAGTTGTACGTGAAATCACTGGTCTTGGCTTGAAAGAAGCTAAAGAACTTGTTGACAACACTCCAAAACCACTTAAAGAAGGTATTGCTAAAGAAGAAGCTGAAGAGCTTAAAGCTAAACTTGAAGAAGTTGGCGCTTCTGTAGAAGTTAAGTAATCTTCACTTACCTGTAGGGGAAGCTCGCTTTTATGAGGCGAGCTTTTTCTTTGCCATTCTTTAAGCCATGAAAAAAGGAGGTTCTAATAATGAGTGAGCACTATTATTCAGAAAAACCTTCAGTAAAAAGCAACAAGCAAACCTGGTCTTTTAGGCTTCGGAATAAAGATTTCACGTTTACCAGCGACAGCGGGGTTTTTTCTAAAAAAGAAGTTGATTTCGGCTCCCGCCTGCTGATTGATTCTTTTGAAGAGCCTGAGGTTGAGGGCGGCATTTTGGATGTAGGCTGCGGGTACGGCCCGATTGGTTTATCGCTCGCCAGCGACTTTAAAGACCGGACTATCCACATGATTGACGTTAATGAGAGAGCCGTAGAACTATCAAATGAAAATGCGGAACAAAACGGAATAACAAACGTTAAGATTTATCAAAGCGATTTGTTTTCAAACGTTGATTCTGCTCAAACATTTGCTTCTATTCTTACAAATCCCCCAATCCGAGCCGGAAAAAAAGTTGTCCATGCTATCTTTGAGAAAAGCGCTGAACACTTAAAAGCTTCAGGTGAATTGTGGATCGTCATACAGAAAAAGCAAGGCGCGCCTTCTGCCATTGAAAAGCTCGAGGAACTGTTCGATGAAGTTTCCGTCGTTCAAAAAAAGAAAGGCTATTATATCATAAAAGCAAAAAAAGTTTGACTCGGTATTTTAACTATGTTAATATTGTAAAATGCCAATGTATATATTTTGCTTGATATGATGAATTGTCAATATCTATGTATAAATTATACAAGTATGGAAATGCTAATAAAATCGGTATTTGTTTTTGGATGTGGTTTTCTTAATTAGAAACCCTTTTTTCTTTTGTCTTGTAAAAGTATTTTCTTTCTTTGGAAGAAATGCTTATTACACATATAATACGCATGATTTGAGGGGTGAATCAGTTGACAGGTCAACTAGTTCAGTATGGACGACACCGCCAGCGCAGAAGCTATGCTCGCATTAGCGAAGTGTTAGAATTACCAAATCTCATTGAAATTCAAACCTCTTCTTATCAGTGGTTTCTTGATGAGGGTCTTAGAGAGATGTTTCAAGACATATCACCAATTGAGGATTTCACTGGTAACCTCTCTCTTGAGTTCATTGATTATAGTTTAGGTGAGCCTAAATATCCTGTAGAGGAATCAAAAGAACGTGATGTGACTTACTCAGCTCCGCTAAGAGTGAAGGTTCGTTTAATTAACAAAGAAACTGGAGAGGTAAAAGACCAAGATGTCTTCATGGGTGATTTCCCTATTATGACAGATACAGGTACTTTTATCATTAACGGTGCGGAACGTGTTATCGTTTCCCAGCTTGTTCGGTCTCCAAGTGTATATTTCAGTGGTAAAGTAGACAAAAACGGTAAAAAAGGTTTTACCGCAACTGTCATTCCAAACCGTGGCGCATGGTTAGAATACGAAACTGATGCGAAAGATGTTGTTTATGTCCGCATTGATCGCACACGTAAGTTGCCGGTTACGGTTCTTTTGCGTGCTCTCGGCTTCGGCTCCGATCAAGAGATTCTTGATCTCATAGGAGAAAACGAATACCTGCGAAATACGCTTGATAAAGATAACACAGAAAACAGCGACAAAGCGTTGCTGGAAATTTACGAGCGTCTCCGTCCTGGAGAGCCGCCTACAGTAGAAAATGCGAAAAGCTTGCTTGATTCTCGTTTCTTTGATCCGAAACGATACGATCTTGCCAATGTAGGACGCTATAAAATTAATAAAAAACTTCATATTAAGAATCGCCTCTTCAATCAGAGACTTGCTGAAACGCTTGTTGATCCTGAAACAGGAGAAATCCTTGCTGAAAAAGGCCAGATTCTTGATAGAAGAACACTTGATAAAGTACTGCCATACTTAGAAAACGGAATCGGTTTTAGAAAGCTGTATCCGAATGGCGGCGTTGTTGAAGATGAAGTGACTCTTCAATCAATTAAAATCTTTGCTCCGACTGATCAAGAAGGAGAACAGGTTATTAATGTAATCGGCAATGCTTACATCGAAGAAGAGATTAAAAACATCACGCCTGCTGATATTATTTCTTCAATCAGCTACTTCTTCAACTTGCTGCACGGAGTAGGCGACACAGATGATATCGATCATCTTGGAAACCGCCGTTTACGTTCTGTAGGCGAGCTTCTTCAGAACCAATTCCGTATCGGTTTAAGCCGTATGGAGCGTGTGGTTCGTGAGAGAATGTCAATTCAAGATACGAATACAATTACGCCTCAGCAGCTGATCAATATTCGTCCTGTTATTGCGTCCATTAAAGAGTTCTTTGGAAGCTCACAGCTTTCTCAATTCATGGATCAGACGAACCCGCTTGCTGAATTAACGCACAAGCGTCGTCTGTCAGCATTAGGACCGGGCGGATTGACACGTGAGCGTGCCGGAATGGAAGTGCGTGACGTTCACTACTCCCACTATGGCCGTATGTGTCCGATTGAAACGCCTGAGGGCCCGAACATCGGTTTGATCAACTCACTATCATCTTATGCAAAAGTAAACCGTTTTGGCTTTATTGAAACGCCATATCGCCGCGTTGACCCTGAAACAGGGAAGGTAACGGGCAGAATCGATTACTTAACTGCTGATGAAGAGGATAACTATGTTGTCGCTCAAGCGAATGCTCGTCTTGATGACGAAGGCGCCTTTATTGATGACAGCATCGTAGCTCGTTTCCGCGGGGAGAACACTGTTGTTTCCAGAAACCGTGTAGACTACATGGATGTATCGCCTAAGCAGGTTGTATCTGCTGCGACAGCATGTATCCCGTTCTTAGAAAACGATGACTCCAACCGTGCCCTCATGGGAGCGAACATGCAGCGTCAGGCTGTGCCTTTGATGCAGCCGGAAGCTCCATTTGTTGGAACTGGTATGGAATACGTATCAGGAAAAGACTCTGGTGCCGCTGTTATTTGTAAACACCCTGGTATCGTTGAACGCGTAGAAGCGAAAAACGTTTGGGTTCGCCGTTATGAAGAAGTAGACGGTCAAAAAGTAAAAGGAAACCTGGATAAATACAGCCTGCTGAAATTTGTCCGCTCTAACCAAGGTACGTGCTACAACCAGCGTCCGATCGTAAGTGTCGGCGATGAAGTGGTAAAAGGAGAAATCCTTGCTGACGGTCCTTCTATGGAGCTTGGTGAACTTGCACTTGGCCGTAACGTAATGGTCGGCTTCATGACATGGGATGGCTACAACTATGAGGATGCCATCATCATGAGTGAACGCCTAGTGAAGGATGATGTTTATACATCTATCCACATTGAAGAATACGAATCAGAAGCACGTGATACGAAACTTGGACCTGAAGAAATCACTCGCGATATTCCAAACGTCGGTGAAGATGCGCTTCGCAATCTTGATGACCGCGGAATCATCCGTATTGGGGCAGAAGTAAAAGACGGAGATCTTCTTGTTGGTAAAGTAACGCCTAAAGGCGTAACTGAACTGACTGCAGAAGAACGCCTTCTTCACGCCATTTTTGGCGAGAAAGCCCGCGAGGTTCGTGATACTTCTCTTCGTGTGCCTCACGGCGGCGGCGGAATTATCCATGACGTTAAAGTCTTCAACCGTGAAGACGGAGACGAACTTCCTCCAGGTGTTAACCAGTTAGTACGCGTATATATCGTTCAGAAACGTAAGATTTCTGAAGGGGATAAAATGGCCGGTCGTCACGGTAACAAAGGTGTTATCTCTAAGATTCTTCCTGAAGAGGATATGCCTTACCTTCCTGACGGCACACCGATTGATATCATGCTTAACCCGCTGGGCGTACCATCACGTATGAACATCGGGCAGGTATTGGAACTTCACATGGGTATGGCCGCTCGTTACCTTGGCATTCACATTGCATCTCCTGTATTTGACGGAGCGCGAGAAGAGGATGTCTGGGAAACACTTGAAGAAGCCGGCATGTCTCGTGACGCCAAAACAGTGCTTTACGACGGACGTACTGGAGAGCCGTTTGATAACCGTGTATCTGTCGGTATCATGTACATGATCAAACTAGCTCACATGGTTGACGATAAGCTTCATGCACGCTCTACAGGCCCTTACTCACTTGTTACGCAGCAGCCTCTTGGCGGTAAAGCGCAATTTGGCGGACAGCGTTTTGGTGAGATGGAGGTTTGGGCACTTGAAGCTTACGGTGCGGCTTACACTCTTCAAGAAATTCTGACTGTTAAGTCTGATGACGTGGTTGGACGTGTGAAAACATACGAAGCCATCGTTAAAGGCGACAATGTTCCTGAACCAGGTGTTCCGGAATCATTCAAAGTATTAATCAAAGAACTTCAAAGCTTAGGTATGGATGTCAAAATCCTTTCTGGTGATGAAGAAGAAATAGAAATGAGAGATTTAGAAGACGAAGAAGATGCGAAACAAGCTGACGGCCTGGCATTATCAGGTGATGAAGAGCCGGAAGAAACAGCATCTGCAGACGTTGAACGCGATGTAGTAACAAAAGAATAATCTCTAGTTATAAAGGCAAGTGACATCGGTTAATCCGAAGATAAAAAGGGAGGTAGGCCCCTTGCTAGATGTGAACAATTTTGAGTATATGAACATCGGTCTTGCTTCACCAGATAAAATCCGTTCATGGTCTTTTGGTGAAGTGAAAAAGCCTGAAACGATAAACTATCGTACGTTAAAACCTGAAAAGGACGGTCTATTCTGCGAACGCATTTTCGGACCTACTAAGGACTGGGAATGTCATTGCGGGAAGTACAAGCGAGTTCGTTATAAAGGCGTAGTTTGTGACCGCTGCGGAGTCGAAGTAACACGGGCTAAAGTCCGTCGTGAGAGAATGGGGCACATTGAACTGGCTGCCCCAGTTTCCCACATTTGGTATTTCAAAGGTATTCCAAGCCGTATGGGTCTTGTGCTGGATATGTCACCTCGTGCTTTAGAAGAAGTCATTTACTTTGCTTCTTACGTTGTAACTGATCCGGCGAATACACCGCTTGAAAAGAAACAGCTTCTGTCTGAGAAAGAATACCGTGCTTATCTTGATAAATACGGTAATAAATTCCAAGCATCTATGGGTGCTGAAGCAATTCATAAACTTCTTCAAGATATCGATCTTGTAAAAGAAGTTGATATGTTAAAAGAAGAGCTGAAAACTTCACAAGGACAACGCCGTACTCGTGCGATCAAACGTCTTGAAGTTTTAGAAGCCTTCCGTAACTCAGGAAACAAGCCTTCTTGGATGATCCTTGATGTGCTTCCTGTTATTCCTCCGGAGCTTAGACCGATGGTTCAGCTAGATGGCGGACGTTTTGCGACTTCTGATTTGAATGACCTTTATCGTCGTGTCATCAACCGTAACAATCGTTTGAAACGCCTTTTGGACCTTGGTGCGCCTAGCATCATCGTTCAAAACGAAAAGCGTATGCTTCAAGAGGCTGTCGATGCCCTAATTGACAACGGCCGCCGCGGACGCCCTGTAACAGGTCCTGGAAACAGACCGTTAAAATCTCTTTCTCACATGCTGAAAGGGAAGCAAGGCCGTTTCCGTCAAAACCTTCTTGGTAAACGTGTCGATTACTCCGGACGTTCTGTAATCGTTGTTGGTCCTCATTTGAAAATGTACCAATGCGGATTACCGAAGGAAATGGCACTTGAACTTTTCAAACCTTTCGTTATGAAAGAACTTGTTGAAAAAGGTCTTGCTCACAACATTAAGAGTGCGAAACGCAAAATTGAGCGCGTACAGCCTGAAGTTTGGGATGTACTAGAATCAGTTATTAAGGAGCATCCGGTACTGCTGAACCGTGCCCCTACACTTCACAGATTAGGTATCCAGGCGTTTGAACCAACGCTTGTTGAAGGACGCGCAATCCGTCTTCACCCGCTCGTATGTACAGCTTACAACGCTGACTTTGACGGTGACCAAATGGCGGTTCACGTACCATTATCTGCTGAAGCACAAGCTGAAGCACGCATCTTGATGCTTGCTGCTCAAAACATCTTGAACCCTAAAGATGGTAAACCGGTTGTAACACCGTCTCAGGATATGGTACTAGGTAACTATTACCTGACACTTGAGCGTGCCGGTGCTGTCGGTGAAGGTATGGTCTTCAAGAATACAGACGAAGCGCTTCTTGCTTATCAAAACGGATATGTTCACCTTCATACGAGAGTAGCTGTTGCAGCTAACTCACTTAAGAATGTGACATTTACCGAAGAACAGCGCTCAAAATTGTTAATTACAACTGTCGGTAAGCTTGTCTTCAATGAAATTCTTCCGGAATCATTCCCTTACATGAATGAACCAACGAAGAGCAACATTGAAGAGAAAACACCTGACCGTTTCTTCTTAGAAAAAGGTGCTGATGTTAAAGCTGTTATCGCACAGCAGCCAATCAATGCGCCGTTTAAAAAAGGCATTCTGGGTAAAATCATCGCGGAAATCTTTAAACGATTCCATATTACGGAAACGTCTAAAATGCTTGACCGCATGAAAAACCTAGGTTTCAAATATTCAACTAAAGCTGGTATTACAGTTGGGGTTTCTGACATCGTCGTACTCGATGATAAACAAGAAATTCTTGAGGAAGCGCAAAGCAAAGTTGACAACGTTATGAAGCAATTCCGCCGCGGTCTTATCACTGAAGAAGAACGCTATGAGAGAGTCATCTCTATCTGGAGTGCTGCAAAAGACGTTATCCAAGGCAAACTGATGAAATCACTTGATGAACTCAACCCGATCTACATGATGAGTGACTCTGGTGCCCGTGGTAACGCATCTAACTTTACGCAGCTTGCCGGAATGCGCGGCCTGATGGCCAACCCGGCTGGACGTATCATTGAGTTGCCGATCAAATCAAGTTTCCGTGAAGGTCTGACAGTATTGGAGTACTTTATCTCCACACACGGTGCGCGTAAAGGTCTTGCCGATACCGCTCTTAAAACTGCTGACTCAGGTTACCTTACACGCCGTCTCGTTGACGTTGCTCAGGATGTTATCATCCGTGAAACTGATTGCGGAACTGACCGAGGCATTCTTGCTAAGCCTCTTAAAGAAGGAACTGAAACAATTGAGCGCTTAGAAGAACGCTTAATCGGACGTTTTGCAAGAAAACAAGTGAAGCACCCTGAAACAGGTGAAGTGCTTGTGAATGAAAACGAACTGATCGATGAAGATAAAGCACTGGAGATTGTCGAAGCCGGCATTGAAGAAGTGTGGATCCGTTCTGCCTTCACATGTAATACGCCTCATGGTGTATGTAAACGATGCTATGGCCGAAATCTTGCAACTGGCTCCGATGTTGAAGTCGGTGAAGCTGTCGGAATCATTGCTGCCCAATCAATCGGTGAGCCTGGTACACAGTTAACAATGCGTACATTCCATACAGGCGGGGTTGCCGGAGACGATATCACACAGGGTCTTCCGCGTATCCAAGAGCTTTTCGAAGCGCGTAATCCGAAAGGTCAGGCAACAATTACAGAAATCGACGGTACAGTCGTTGAGATCAATGAAGTTCGTGATAAGCAACAGGAAATTGTGGTTCAAGGCGCAGTGGAAACACGTTCTTATACGGCACCTTACAACTCCCGCCTGAAAGTAGCGGAAGGAGATAAAATTACTCGAGGCCAAGTACTGACAGAAGGTTCAATCGATCCGAAAGAACTTCTTAAAGTGACTGACCTGACGACTGTTCAAGAGTATCTTCTCCATGAGGTTCAAAAGGTTTACCGTATGCAGGGTGTTGAAATCGGTGATAAACACGTAGAAGTAATGGTTCGCCAGATGCTTCGCAAAGTACGCGTGATTGATGCCGGTGACACTGATGTGCTTCCAGGTACATTGCTTGATATTCACCAATTTACTGAAGCGAACAAAAAGGTATTGCTTGAAGGCAACCGACCAGCTACAGGCCGTCCTGTCTTACTCGGTATTACAAAAGCATCTCTTGAAACTGATTCATTCTTATCTGCTGCTTCCTTCCAGGAAACAACACGTGTCCTTACAGATGCAGCGATCAAAGGTAAGCGTGACGAGCTTCTCGGCTTGAAAGAGAATGTTATCATCGGTAAGCTTGTTCCAGCAGGTACAGGAATGATGAAATACCGTAAAGTAAAACCAGTATCAAATGTTCAGCCGACTGACGATATGGTCCCGGTTGAATAACTGATTTAACTCTGCTGAAAGACTGCAAAAACAGTCTTTCAGCAGATATATTTATGAAAAAGTCACTCTATGAGAAGAACGAATCTAAAAAATGTCATACCTTGTTGACATTCGTCTCCTAGAATGATAATATAACCAAGGTGCTCGAAATAAACCTGTTACTTTGGAGGATATGTTTATGTCTTATGATAAAGTATCACAGGCCAAATCAATTATTATTGGTACGAAGCAAACAGTGAAAGCTCTAAAGCGAGGTTCAGTAAAGGAAGTAGTCGTTGCAAAAGACGCAGATCCGATACTCACGTCAAGTGTTGTTTCACTTGCTGAAGATCAAGGTATCTCTGTCTCAATGGTTGAATCCATGAAAAAGCTCGGCAAAGCCTGCGGAATTGAGGTAGGAGCAGCCGCTGTTGCCATTATTTTATAACGTACTTTTGTTTTTGCGTAAGATTCCATCTTGTGTAAAGACATTGTTTTTTGCCTTTTGATGAACCACCTGGGTATGTGGGTTATAAAACGTAATGAAGGGAGGAAAAATTCATGCCTACAATTAATCAGCTAATTCGCAAAGGACGCGTGAGTAAAGTAGAAAACTCAAAGTCTCCTGCACTTAACAAAGGATACAACAGCTTTAAAAAAGAGCACACTAACGTATCTTCTCCACAAAAACGCGGGGTATGTACTCGTGTTGGTACAATGACACCGAAAAAACCGAACTCAGCACTTCGTAAATATGCTCGTGTTCGTTTGACTAACGGAATCGAGGTTACTGCTTACATTCCTGGTATCGGTCACAACCTGCAAGAGCACAGTGTTGTACTTATCCGCGGCGGACGTGTAAAAGACTTACCAGGGGTACGTTACCACATCGTTCGTGGTGCGCTTGATACTGCTGGAGTTGAAAACCGTGCACAAGGCCGTTCTAAATACGGTACGAAAAAACCTAAAGCAAAATAATATACGAAAATACGCATAATTGATGAAGGGAGGATATTCAGATGCCACGTAAAGGTCCTGTAGCAAAAAGAGATGTTTTACCTGATCCGATTTACAACTCTAAGCTTGTATCTCGTTTAATCAACAAAATGATGATCGATGGTAAAAAAGGTAAGTCTCAAACGATCCTATACAAGTCATTCGATATCATTAAAGAACGTACTGGCAATGATGCAATGGAGGTTTTCGAACAAGCATTGAAAAACATCATGCCTGTACTTGAAGTAAAAGCACGCCGTGTAGGTGGTGCGAACTACCAAGTTCCTGTAGAAGTTCGTCCTGAACGTCGTACGACTCTTGGACTTCGCTGGTTAGTTAACTACGCTCGTCTTCGTGGAGAAAAAACGATGGAAGAGCGTTTAGCTAACGAAATCCTTGACGCAGCTAACAACACTGGTGCTGCTGTTAAGAAACGTGAAGACACTCATAAGATGGCTGAAGCAAACAAAGCATTTGCTCACTATCGCTGGTAGGATTTATAGATTAACAAAACACAATTTCCTAATAAGGAAGGAGAAATTACCCAATGGCAAGAGAGTTCTCCTTAGAAAAAACTCGTAATATCGGTATCATGGCTCACATCGATGCCGGTAAAACGACTACTACAGAACGTATCTTGTTCTATACTGGTCGTATCCACAAAATTGGTGAAACTCATGAAGGAGCTTCACAAATGGACTGGATGGAGCAGGAACAAGAACGTGGTATCACAATCACTTCCGCTGCGACTACTGCACAGTGGAAAGGATACCGCGTAAACATCATCGATACTCCAGGACACGTAGACTTCACAGTTGAAGTTGAACGTTCTCTTCGTGTACTTGATGGTGCTGTTGCTGTACTTGACGCGCAATCAGGCGTTGAGCCTCAAACAGAAACTGTTTGGCGTCAGGCAACAACTTATGGAGTACCGCGTATCGTTTTTGTTAACAAAATGGACAAAATCGGTGCAGACTTCCTTTACTCTGTAGGAACTTTAAGAGACCGTCTTCAAGCAAACGCTCATGCAATTCAATTGCCGATCGGTGCTGAAGATAACTTCGAAGGTATCATTGACCTTGTAGAAAACGTTGCGTATTTCTACGAAGATGACCTCGGAACTCGTTCTGATGCAAAAGAAATCCCTGAAGAGTACAAAGAGCAAGCTGAAGAGCTTCGCAACAGCCTTATTGAAGCTGTATGTGAGCTTGATGAAGAGCTTATGGATAAGTACCTTGAGGGTGAAGAAATCACAATTGACGAGTTAAAAGCAGGAATTCGTAAAGGTACATTAAATGTTGAATTCTACCCTGTTCTTGTTGGTTCTGCCTTCAAAAACAAAGGTGTTCAACTAGTACTTGATGCTGTTCTTGACTACCTTCCTGCACCAACTGACGTTGCTGCAATCAAAGGTACACGTCCTGATACAAATGAAGAGATTGAGCGTCATTCTTCTGACGAAGAGCCATTCTCTGCATTAGCATTTAAAGTTATGACTGACCCTTACGTTGGTAAGTTGACGTTCTTCCGTGTGTACTCTGGAACACTTGATTCTGGTTCATACGTGAAAAACTCTACTAAAGGCAAACGTGAGCGTGTTGGACGTATTCTTCAAATGCACGCTAACAGCCGTGAAGAAATCTCTACTGTATACGCAGGGGATATCGCAGCTGCTGTAGGTCTAAAAGATACAACTACTGGAGATACTCTATGTGATGAGAAGGATCTTGTTATCCTTGAGTCAATGGAATTCCCAGAACCAGTTATCGACGTTGCTATTGAGCCTAAATCAAAAGCTGACCAAGATAAAATGGGTATCGCTTTAGCGAAACTTGCTGAAGAAGATCCTACATTCCGTACTCAAACAAACCCAGAAACTGGCCAAACGATCATCTCTGGTATGGGTGAACTTCACCTTGATATCATTGTTGACCGTATGAAACGCGAATTTAAAGTAGAAGCCAATGTTGGTGCTCCTCAAGTTGCGTACCGTGAAACATTCCGTACCGGTGCAAAAGTTGAAGGTAAATTCGTACGTCAGTCTGGTGGACGCGGTCAGTTCGGACACGTTTGGATCGAATTCGAACCAAACGAAGAAGGCGCTGGCTTTGAATTTGAAAATGCGATTGTCGGTGGGGTCGTTCCTCGTGAATACATCCCAGCTGTTCAAGCAGGTCTGGAAGATGCACTCGAAAATGGTGTACTAGCAGGCTTCCCGCTTATCGACATTAAAGCTAAACTTTTCGACGGTTCTTACCATGATGTTGACTCAAACGAAATGGCATTTAAAGTCGCTGCTTCTATGGCATTGAAAAATGCAGTCAGCAAATGTAACCCAGTTCTTCTTGAACCAATCATGAAAGTGGAAGTGGTTATTCCAGAAGAATATATGGGAGATATCATGGGTGATATCACTTCACGTCGCGGACGCGTAGAAGGTATGGAAGCACGCGGTAACGCTCAAGTTGTTCGTGCTATGGTTCCTCTTGCTGAAATGTTCGGTTACGCTACTGCACTTCGTTCTAATACGCAAGGTCGCGGTACGTTCACTATGCACATGGATCACTACGAAGAAGTGCCGAAGAGCGTCGCAGAAGAAATTATCAAAAAAAATAAAGGCGAATAATTGATTTTGCCGCTTAACTCAAGTATAACTACTATTGTAAGATGAGGAAGTGAAAGCTTTCTTTCACTTCCTATCACTCTATACATTACTAATTAAAAGCTCTTAAGGAGGATTTTAGAATGGCTAAAGAAAAATTCGACCGTTCCAAATCACATGCCAATATTGGTACAATTGGACACGTTGACCATGGTAAAACAACTTTAACTGCTGCTATCACAACAGTACTTCATAAGAAATCTGGTAAAGGTACAGCTATGGCGTACGATCAAATTGATGGTGCTCCAGAAGAACGCGAGCGCGGTATCACAATCTCTACTGCACACGTTGAGTACGAAACTGAAACTCGTCACTATGCACACGTTGACTGCCCAGGACACGCTGACTATGTTAAAAACATGATCACTGGTGCTGCGCAAATGGACGGAGCTATCCTTGTAGTATCTGCTGCTGATGGCCCAATGCCACAAACTCGTGAGCACATCCTTCTTTCTAAAAACGTTGGTGTACCATACATCGTTGTATTCTTAAACAAATGCGACATGGTAGACGACGAAGAGCTTCTTGAACTAGTTGAAATGGAAGTTCGCGATCTTCTTAGCGAATACGACTTCCCTGGTGATGATGTACCAGTTGTTAAAGGTTCTGCTCTTAAAGCTCTTGAAGGAGACGCTGAGTGGGAAGCTAAAATCTTCGAACTTATGGATGCGGTTGATGAGTACATCCCAACTCCAGAACGCGACACTGAAAAACCATTCATGATGCCAGTTGAGGACGTATTCTCAATCACTGGTCGTGGTACAGTTGCTACTGGCCGTGTAGAACGCGGACAAGTTAAAGTCGGTGACGAAGTTGAAATCATCGGTCTTCAAGAAGAGAACAAGAAAACAACTGTTACAGGTGTTGAAATGTTCCGTAAGCTTCTTGATTACGCTGAAGCTGGTGACAACATTGGTGCCCTTCTTCGCGGTGTATCTCGTGAAGAAATCCAACGTGGTCAAGTACTTGCTAAACCAGGTACAATCACTCCACACAGCAAATTCAAAGCTGAAGTTTACGTTCTTTCTAAAGAAGAGGGTGGACGTCATACTCCATTCTTCTCTAACTACCGTCCTCAGTTCTACTTCCGTACAACTGACGTAACTGGTATCATCCATCTTCCAGAAGGCGTAGAAATGGTTATGCCTGGAGATAACACTGAAATGAACGTTGAACTTATTTCTACAATCGCTATCGAAGAAGGAACTCGTTTCTCTATTCGTGAAGGCGGACGTACTGTTGGTTCAGGCGTTGTTTCTACAATCACTGAGTAATAGTATGGTTTTAAACGAGACCCCTGTGGGTCTCGTTTTTTGTTTGCTTATCTTTTTCTTGTATAATAGGATCTATCATATTCGAGGGGTTAATATTTATGATTCCTGAAAAGAAATCAATCGCAATCATGAAAGAACTAAGCATTGGAAATACAAAGCAAATGCTGATGATTAATGGAGTTGACGTGAAAAATCCATTGCTGCTTTTTTTACATGGCGGGCCGGGAACGCCGCAAATCGGATATGTTAGACATTATCAAAAAGAGCTGGAACAGTATTTTACAGTAGTTCATTGGGATCAGAGAGGATCGGGGCTTTCTTATTCTAAGCGAATTTCGCATCACTCTATGACAATAAATCACTTCATTAAAGATACAATCCAAGTCACTCAATGGCTTTTAGCTCATTTTTCAAAATCAAAACTTTACCTAGCCGGTCATTCTTGGGGATCAATACTGGCGCTTCATGTGCTGCAGCAGCGTCCTGATTTATTTTACACGTATTATGGAATCAGCCAGGTTGTTAACCCGCAAGATGAAGAATCAACTGCTTATCAACATATTCGTGAAATTTCCGAATCAAAAAAAGCCAGCATATTATCTTTCCTTACACGTTTCATTGGTGCTCCGCCTTGGAAGCAGGATATCCAGCACCTTATCTATCGGTTTTGTGTTGAGCTAACCAGGGGAGGATTCACTCACCGTCATCGTCAATCTCTCGCTGTATTATTTCAAATGCTTACTGGCAATGAGTATGGAGTGCGGAACATGCACAGCTTCCTTAATGGATTGCGCTTCAGTAAAAAACATTTAACTGATGAGTTGTACCGGTTTAATGCTTTTACATCAGTTCCTTCTATTAAAGTACCGTGTGTTTTCATTTCAGGGAAACATGACTTAATTGTTCCTGCAGAAATATCGAAACAGTATTATCAAGAACTTGAGGCACCTGAAAAGCGCTGGTTTCAATTTGAGAATTCAGCTCACACCCCGCATATTGAGGAGCCATCATTATTCGCGAACACATTAAGTCGGCATGCACGACACCATTTATGATAGATCCTTGATAAATAAGAAAAACCCCTGTATAATAAAAAAAGTGTGCAAATCATGCATATTTTAAATAAGTCTTGCAACATGCGCCTATTTTCTGTATAATGGTGTATGTTGGTCTTTGACTGCGATGAAGTGAGAGGTTGCTGACACACCCGGCCGCTTTGCCATGGCAAGGTGTTCAGGTTTTTCTCACGGAGAACTGTCTAACGTGATGTAGGCGAAAAGGAGGGAAAATAATGGCAAAACAAAAAATTCGTATTCGTTTGAAAGCATATGATCATAGAATCCTTGATCAATCTGCAGAGAAGATTGTTGAAACGGCAAAACGTTCTGGTGCCAGCGTATCTGGTCCGATTCCGTTGCCAACTGAAAAATCAGTTTACACAATCCTTCGTGCGGTGCACAAATACAAAGATTCTCGTGAGCAATTTGAAATGCGTACACATAAACGTTTAATCGACATTGTGAACCCAACACCACAAACTGTTGATGCTCTTATGCGATTAGACTTACCATCTGGTGTCGATATCGAAATTAAACTTTAATTCTAAAATATAGAATGATCTTAATAGGAGGTGTGACGAATGACCAAAGGAATCTTAGGAAGAAAAATTGGTATGACGCAAGTATTCGCTGAGAATGGTGATCTTATTCCGGTAACTGTTATCGAGGCTGCTCCAAACGTTGTTCTTCAAAAGAAAACAGCTGAAAACGACGGTTACGAAGCAATCCAGCTTGGTTTTGACGACAAGCGTGAAAAGCTTTCTAACAAACCTGAAAAAGGGCACGTTGCAAAAGCGGAAACTGCTCCTAAGCGCTTCGTTAAAGAATTACGCGGAGTGGAAATGGATGCGTATGAAGTTGGTCAGGAAGTCAAGGTTGAAATTTTCTCTGCTGGAGAAATCGTAGATGTAACAGGAGTATCTAAAGGTAAAGGTTTCCAAGGTGCGATCAAGCGCCACGGACAATCTCGCGGACCTATGTCTCACGGTTCACGCTACCACCGTCGTCCTGGTTCAATGGGACCTGTAGATCCTAACCGTGTATTCAAAGGTAAATTATTACCTGGACGTATGGGCGGAGAGCAAATCACTGTTCAAAACCTTGAAATCGTAAAAGTTGATGCAGAACGCAATCTTCTTTTGATCAAAGGTAACGTACCTGGTGCGAAGAAATCTTTAATCACTGTTAAAAGTGCTGTTAAATCTAAATAATTCTCTTAGGAAAGGAGGAAATTGATTATGCCAAAAGTAGCATTATACAACCAAAACGGTTCTACTGCTGGTGACATCGAATTAAACGCTTCTGTATTTGGTATCGAACCAAATGAGAGTGTTGTATTCGACGCTATTCTTATGCAAAGAGCTTCCTTACGTCAAGGAACTCACAAAGTAAAAAATCGTTCTGAAGTACGCGGCGGAGGTCGTAAACCATGGCGTCAAAAAGGTACTGGACGTGCCCGTCAAGGTTCAATCCGTTCACCGCAATGGCGCGGAGGTGGTGTCGTATTCGGCCCAACACCACGCAGCTATTCTTATAAATTACCTAAAAAAGTTCGCCGCTTGGCAATCAAATCAGTATTGTCTTCTAAAGTGATCGACAACAACATCATCGTTCTTGAAGATCTTACTCTTGATACGGCTAAAACAAAAGAAATGGCAGCTATCCTTAAAGGATTATCTGTTGAGAAAAAAGCTTTAATCGTAACTGCGGATGCAAACGAAGCAGTAGCATTATCTGCTCGTAACATTCCTGGAGTTACTGTTGTTGAAGCTAACGGAATCAACGTTTTAGACGTTGTCAACCACGAGAAGCTTCTGATTACAAAAGCAGCGGTTGAAAAAGTAGAGGAGGTGCTTGCATAATGAAAGATCCTCGTGATGTTCTAAAGCGCCCCGTCATTACTGAACGTTCTGCCGATTTAATGACTGAAAAAAAATATACTTTTGAAGTTGATGTAAGAGCTAACAAAACAGAAGTGAAAGACGCGGTTGAAAGCATCTTTGGAGTGAAAGTTGACAAAGTCAACATCATGAACTACAAAGGCAAATCAAAACGTGTTGGACGCTACACTGGTATGACTAGCCGTCGCAGAAAAGCGATCGTAAAACTTACTGCAGACAGCAAAGAAATCGAAATTTTTGAAGCTTAATTATCTGTAAAAAGAAGGAGGGAAATTCAAAATGGCGATTAAAAAGTATAAACCGACCTCTAATGGACGTCGTGGCATGACAACTTCAGATTTTGCTGAAATCACGACTGACAAGCCGGAAAAATCCTTGCTTGCTCCCCTTCACAAAAAAGGCGGACGTAACAACCAAGGTAAATTGACTGTACGTCACCAAGGTGGCGGACATAAACGCCAATACCGTGTTATCGACTTCAAACGCGATAAAGATGGTATACCTGGACGCGTTGCTACAGTTGAATACGATCCAAACCGTTCAGCTAACATCGCTCTAATCAACTATGCAGACGGAGAAAAACGTTACATTCTTGCTCCTAAAGGAATTCAAGTAGGTACTGAAATCATGTCAGGTCCTGAAGCTGACATTAAAGTAGGTAATGCACTTCCACTTATCAACATCCCTGTTGGTACAGTTGTGCATAACATTGAATTAAAACCTGGTAAAGGCGGACAGCTTGTACGTTCAGCTGGTACATCTGCTCAGGTTCTTGGTAAAGAAGGTAAATACGTTCTTGTACGTCTTAACTCTGGTGAAGTTCGCATGATCCTTTCTGCTTGCCGTGCTTCTATCGGTCAAGTAGGTAACGAACAGCACGAACTTATCAACATTGGTAAAGCTGGACGTTCTCGCTGGAAAGGCATCCGTCCTACAGTTCGTGGTTCTGTAATGAACCCTAACGATCACCCACACGGTGGTGGTGAAGGACGTGCGCCAATCGGACGTAAATCACCAATGTCTCCATGGGGCAAACCAACTCTTGGATTCAAGACTCGTAAGAAAAAGAACAAATCCGATAAATTTATCGTACGTCGTCGTAAAAATAAATAACGGGGTTGTCTACGGTTCTTTTCGGACCGTAGTGCAATCACGAAGGGAGGTTCCAAAATGGCTCGCAGCTTAAAAAAAGGACCATTTGTCGATGGACACTTGATGACTAAAATCGAGAAATTAAATGAAACAGACAAGAAACAAGTCGTAAAAACTTGGTCTCGTCGTTCTACTATTTTCCCACAGTTTATTGGTCACACAATCGCAGTCTATGACGGACGTAAACACGTGCCTGTATTCATCTCTGAAGATATGGTAGGGCACAAGTTGGGTGAATTCGCTCCAACTCGTACGTACAAAGGTCATGCTAGTGATGACAAAAAAACAAGACGCTAAGAGAGGAGGCTTTTAAATGCAAGCTAAAGCTGTTGCAAGAACAGTCCGTATTGCTCCTCGTAAAGCACGTCTAGTAATGGACCTGATTCGAGGCAAGCAAGTAGGTGAGGCAGTATCAATCTTGAACCTTACACCAAGAGCTGCTTCTCCAATTATCGAGAAAGTATTAAAATCCGCTATTGCAAATGCTGAGCATAACTATGAAATGGACGCTAACAACCTGGTTATTTCTCAAGCATTCGTTGACGAAGGCCCTACGTTAAAAAGATTCCGCCCACGTGCTATGGGACGTGCGAGCCAAATCAACAAACGTACGAGCCACATTACAATCGTTGTATCAGAAAAGAAGGAGGGATAAGTAGTGGGTCAAAAGGTAAATCCAGTCGGTCTTCGTATCGGAGTCATTCGTGATTGGGAATCTAAGTGGTACGCTGGTAAAGATTACGCTGACTTCCTGCACGAAGATTTAAAAATTCGTGAATACATTAGCAAACGCCTTTCTGACGCTTCTGTTTCTAAAGTAGAAATTGAGCGTGCAGCAAACCGCGTTAACATTACGATCCACACAGCTAAGCCTGGTATGGTTATCGGTAAAGGCGGTTCTGAAGTCGAAGCACTTCGCAAAGCCCTTAACAGCCTTACTGGCAAGCGTGTACACATTAACATTCTTGAAATCAAAAGAGCAGATCTTGATGCACAGCTAGTTGCTGACAACATCGCTCGTCAATTAGAAAACCGTGTTTCTTTCCGCCGTGCGCAGAAACAACAAATCCAACGTACTATGCGTGCTGGAGCACAAGGTGTGAAAACAATGGTTTCTGGTCGTCTTGGCGGTGCAGATATCGCTCGTTCTGAATACTACAGTGAAGGAACTGTTCCATTGCACACATTACGTGCGGACATTGACTATGCAACATCTGAAGCTGATACTACTTACGGTAAGCTTGGTGTAAAAGTCTGGATCTATCGTGGAGAGGTTCTTCCTACTAAGAAGAAAAATGAGGAAGGAGGAAAATAATATGTTATTACCAAAACGCGTTAAATATCGCAGAGAGCATCGCGGAAAAATGCGTGGCCGTGCGAAAGGCGGTACTGAAGTACATTTCGGAGAATTCGGTATCCAAGCTCTAGAAGCTTCTTGGATTACTAACCGTCAAATCGAAGCTGCACGTATTGCGATGACTCGTTACATGAAACGTGGCGGTAAAGTTTGGATCAAAATTTTCCCTTCTAAACCTTACACTGCTAAACCACTTGAGGTACGTATGGGATCCGGTAAAGGGGCTCCAGAAGGTTGGGTAGCTGTTGTAAAACCGGGCAAAGTTTTATTTGAAATTTCTGGTGTGTCTGAAGAGGTTGCTCGTGAAGCGCTTCGCCTTGCATCTCACAAATTGCCAATTAAAACGAAGTTCGTAAAACGTGAAGAAATTGGTGGTGAATCAAATGAAAGCTAATGAAATTCGTGACCTTACCACTGCTGAAATTGAACAAAAAGTAAAGTCTCTTAAAGAAGAACTTTTCAATCTTCGCTTTCAATTAGCGACAGGACAACTTGAAAATACTGCTCGCATTCGTGAAGTGCGCAAAGCTATCGCGCGCATGAAAACTGTGATTCGTGAAAGAGAAATTGCTGCTAATAAATAATCACTGAGGGGAGGTCGTGAGCATGAGCGAACGTAACCAACGCAAAGTTTACCAAGGCCGTGTTGTTTCTGACAAAATGGATAAAACCATTACTGTTGTTGTTGAGACATACAAAAAACATACACTTTACGGTAAACGCGTAAAATACTCAAAAAAATTCAAAGCACATGATGAAAATAATCAAGCTAAAATCGGTGACATCGTTAAGATCATGGAAACTCGTCCATTGTCTGCAACTAAGCGTTTCCGTCTAGTTGAAGTTGTCGAAGAAGCTGTTATTATCTAATAAAGTTCGGAATTCTTTTTCCGAAGGGAGGTAACAAATAATGATTCAACAAGAGACTCGTTTAAAAGTAGCTGACAACTCTGGCGCACGTGAAGTACTTACTATTAAAGTTCTTGGTGGTTCTGGACGTAAAACAGCTAACATTGGTGATGTAATTGTTTGCACGGTTAAACAAGCAACACCAGGAGGCGTTGTCAAAAAAGGTGAAGTCGTAAAAGCTGTTATCGTTCGCACTAAAAGCGGAGCGCGCAGAAGTGACGGTTCATACATCAGCTTCGATGAGAATGCATGTGTTATCATCCGTGACGACAAGAGCCCACGCGGAACTCGTATCTTCGGACCAGTTGCTCGTGAATTGCGTGAAAACAACTTTATGAAAATTGTTTCTCTAGCTCCAGAAGTTATCTAATTGAAATAAATGCCTTACTCAAGGAGGTGCGATCAGGATGCATGTAAAAAAAGGCGATAAAGTTATGGTTATCTCTGGTAAAGATAAAGGCAAACAAGGAACAATCCTTGCTGCTTTCCCTAAAAAGGACCGCGTTTTAGTTGAAGGTGTTAACATGGTAAAGAAACACTCTAAACCAACTCAAGCTAACCCTCAAGGCGGTATTTCTAATCAAGAGGCGCCAATTCATGTATCAAACGTTATGCCGCTCGATCCTAAAACAGGTGAAGTGACTCGCGTAGGATACAAAGTGGAAGATGGCAAAAAAGTTCGTGTAGCAAAAAAATCTGGGCAAGTTCTAGATAAATAGTATTAAAAGGAAGGGAGGTCTATCTCATGAACCGCCTTAAAGAAAAGTACAATAAAGAAATTGCACCTGCTTTAATGACTAAGTTCAACTATGATTCAGTCATGCAAGTGCCTAAAATCGAAAAAATCGTAATCAACATGGGTGTTGGTGACGCTGTTCAAAACGCCAAAGCAATCGACAGTGCTGTTGAGGAATTAACGTTTATCGCAGGTCAAAAACCTGTCGTTACTCGTGCGAAGAAATCAATTGCTGGATTCCGTCTTCGTGAGGGAATGCCTATCGGTGCGAAAGTAACTCTTCGCGGAGAGCGCATGTATGATTTCCTTGATAAACTTATTTCTGTATCTTTACCGCGTGTACGTGACTTCCGCGGGGTTTCTAAAAAATCTTTCGACGGTCGCGGTAACTACACACTTGGTATCAAAGAACAGTTAATCTTCCCTGAAATTGACTACGATAAAGTAACAAAGGTTCGCGGAATGGACATCGTTATCGTAACAACTGCTAATACTGACGAAGAAGCTCGTGAGCTATTAACTCAAGTAGGTATGCCGTTCCAGAAATAATCAATGAAAGGGAGGCGAAATCGTGGCTAAAAAGTCTATGATTGCGAAACAACAACGTACACCAAAGTTTAAAGTACAAGAGTACACACGCTGTGAACGCTGCGGACGTCCGCATTCAGTCATTCGTAAATTTAAACTTTGCCGTATTTGTTTCCGTGAGCTTGCATATAAAGGACAAATTCCTGGCGTGAAAAAAGCCAGCTGGTAATCCCCAAGAAAGGGAAGGAGGTAATTATATAATGGTTATGACAGATCCAATTGCAGATATGCTAACTCGTATTCGCAATGCAAACATGGTACGTCATGAGAAGCTTGAAATTCCTGCTTCTAAATTGAAAAGAGAAATTGCTGAAATTTTAAAGCGTGAAGGTTTCATTCGTGACGTTGAGTTCGTAGAAGACAGCAAACAAGGTATCATCCGCGTTTTCTTGAAATACGGACAAAACAACGAGCGCGTTATCACTGGTCTTAAAAGAATCAGCAAGCCTGGTTTGCGTGTTTATGCTAAATCTAATGAAGTACCTCGCGTACTTAACGGTCTTGGAATCGCGATTATTTCTACATCACAAGGTGTTTTAACGGACAAAGAAGCCCGTGCAAAACAAGCTGGTGGAGAAGTTCTAGCATACGTTTGGTAAGAAGTTTAACATGAATGGAGGTGTTTGGTATGTCTCGTGTAGGTAAGAAGCTACTTGAGATTCCTTCTGATGTTACAGTAACGTTAAATGATAACAACACTGTAGCTGTGAAAGGACCAAAAGGAGAATTAACTCGTACGTTTCACCCTGATATGGAGATTAAAGTAGAGGACAATGTGCTTACAGTCGCTCGTCCTTCTGATCAAAAAGAGCACCGTGCCCTGCATGGTACGACTCGCAGTCTGCTTGGCAACATGGTTGAAGGTGTATCTAAAGGATTTGAAAGAGGTTTGGAATTAGTCGGTGTCGGTTACCGTGCTTCTAAATCCGGAAATAAACTTGTTTTAAACGTTGGATACTCTCATCCTGTTGAGATCGTTCCTGAAGAAGGCATCGAAATCGAAGTTCCTTCTCAAACAAAAGTAGTTGTAAAAGGTACAGACAAAGAACGTGTAGGAGCTATTGCTGCTAACATCCGCGCTGTACGTTCTCCAGAGCCTTACAAAGGTAAAGGAATCCGCTACGAAGGTGAAGTTGTTCGCCGTAAAGAAGGTAAATCTGCTAAGTAAGATCGCTTAAAGTGAAGAAAGGAGTGACCTAGATGATTACGAAAACTAGCAAAAATGCTGCTCGTCTTAAAAGACACGCTCGTGTTCGCGCTAAACTTTCCGGTACTGCTGAAAGACCGCGCCTGAACGTTTTCCGTTCTAACAAGCACATTTACGCTCAAATCATCGATGATGTAAATGGTGTAACACTTGCTAGTGCATCTACTCTCGATAAAGACTTGAACGTTGAAAGCACTGGAGATACTTCTGCTGCTACTAAAGTTGGAGAATTAGTTGCAAAACGCGCTGCTGAAAAAGGCATTTCTGACGTAGTATTTGACCGTGGCGGATACTTATACCATGGACGTGTAAAAGCTTTGGCTGATGCCGCTCGTGAAGCTGGACTTAAATTTTAATAAAAGAAGGAGGGACACATGATTATGCGTCGTATTGACCCAAGCAAATTAGAGTTAGAAGAACGCTTAGTTACGGTTAACCGCGTAGCGAAAGTTGTTAAAGGTGGTCGTCGTTTCCGCTTCGCAGCTCTAGTCGTTGTCGGTGACAAAAACGGACACGTAGGATTCGGTACTGGTAAAGCACAAGAAGTACCAGAAGCGATCCGCAAAGCTGTTGAAGATGCGAAAAAGAATTTGATTGAAGTACCAATGGTTGGAACTACAATTCCACACGAAATCATCGGACGTTTCGGTGCAGGTAACATCTTGTTAAAACCTGCTTCTGAAGGTACTGGAGTTATCGCTGGAGGCCCTGTACGTGCGGTACTTGAGCTAGCTGGTGTAGCTGATATCCTTTCTAAGTCTTTAGGTTCTAACACACCGATCAACATGATTCGTGCAACACTTCAAGGTTTAAGTGAACTTAAACGTGCTGAAGACGTTGCGAAGCTTCGTGGAAAATCTGTAGAAGAACTGTTAGGATAAGGAGGGAACATTAATGGCTAAATTAGAAATTACCCTCAAACGAAGTGTAATCGGTCGCCCGGAAGACCAACGCGTTACTGTAAGAACACTTGGTTTAAAGAAAACAAACCAAACTGTTGTTCATGAAGACAACGCTGCGATCCGTGGTATGATTAATAAAGTATCTCATTTAGTTTCTGTTAAAGAACAATAAAAATATTTGATCGGATAAGGAGGTGTCCTAATGAAACTTCATGAATTAAAACCTTCAGAAGGTTCACGCAAAACGCGTAATCGCGTAGGTCGTGGTATTGGTTCTGGCAACGGTAAAACAGCTGGTAAAGGTCACAAAGGTCAAAACGCTCGTTCTGGCGGCGGTGTACGCCCTGGATTCGAGGGGGGACAAATGCCTTTATTCCAACGTCTTCCTAAACGCGGTTTCACTAACATCAACCGCAAGGAATACGCTGTAGTCAACCTAGACAAATTGAACGGTTTTGCAGAAGGAACGGAAGTCACTCCTGAACTTCTTCTAGAGACTGGTGTTATTAGCAAACTTAATGCAGGAGTAAAGATTCTTGGCAACGGTAAATTAGAGAAAAAATTAACTGTAAAAGCCAATAAATTCTCTGCTTCTGCGAAAGAAGCTGTTGAAGCTGCTGGCGGTACAGCTGAGGTGATCTAACTTGTTTAAAACAATCTCCAACTTTATGCGTGTGAGTGATATCAGGAATAAAATCATATTCACTTTACTCATGCTTATCGTCTTTCGCATAGGTGCGTTTATTCCTGTGCCTTACGTTAACGCTGAAGCGTTACAGGCGCAGTCTCAAATGGGTGTTTTTGATCTCCTTAATACATTCGGCGGCGGTGCGCTTTACCAATTTTCCATTTTCGCAATGGGAATTACTCCTTATATCACGGCTTCGATCATCATTCAGCTGCTTCAGATGGATGTTGTACCGAAGTTTACCGAGTGGTCTAAGCAAGGTGAAGTTGGCCGCCGTAAATTAGCTCAGTTCACAAGGTACTTTACGATTGTGCTTGGTTTCATCCAAGCGTTAGGTATGTCATATGGATTCAACAATCTGGCAAACGGTATGCTGATCGAAAAATCCGGTGTATCGACATATCTTATCATTGCTTTAGTGCTCACTGGCGGAACTGCCTTTTTAATGTGGCTTGGGGAACAAATTACTTCTCATGGAGTAGGCAACGGAATATCGATCATTATCTTCGCGGGGATTGTGTCAAGTATTCCAAAAACAATTGGGCAAATATATGAGACTCAATTTGTCGGCAGCAACGATCAGTTGTTTATTCATATTGTGAAAGTCGCACTTCTTGTGATTGCGATTTTAGCAGTTATTGTTGGAGTTATTTTCATTCAGCAAGCCGTACGGAAAATTGCGATTCAATATGCTAAAGGCACAGGTCGTTCACCTGCTGGCGGAGGTCAGTCTACACACCTTCCATTGAAAGTGAATCCTGCAGGGGTTATTCCGGTAATCTTTGCGGTTGCGTTTTTGATAACGCCGCGGACGATCGCGTCATTCTTTGGAACAAACGATGTGACAAAGTGGATTCAAAACAACTTTGATAATACGCATCCGGTGGGTATGGCGATATATGTTGCGTTGATTATTGCCTTTACGTACTTTTATGCTTTTGTACAGGTAAACCCTGAACAAATGGCTGATAACCTTAAAAAACAGGGTGGCTATATCCCGGGGGTTCGTCCAGGGAAAATGACTCAAGATAGAATTACGAGCATTTTGTATCGACTTACGTTTGTGGGTTCTATATTCTTAGCCGTGATTTCCATTCTTCCTATCTTTTTCATTCAATTCGCTGGATTGCCTCAAAGTGCACAAATTGGCGGAACATCTTTGTTAATTGTTGTCGGGGTAGCCTTGGAGACAATGAAACAACTAGAAAGCCAGTTGGTGAAACGAAACTACCGTGGATTTATGAAAAACTAGAGGAAATGGATTTATCCATTCCCTCTTAATAAAGAGAGGACGGGGGAAATCCGAATGAACTTAGTCTTAATGGGGCTTCCTGGTGCCGGTAAAGGCACACAGGGCGAACGAATTGTTGAGGATTATGGGATTCCTCATATCTCAACAGGAGATATGTTCCGTGCTGCTATGAAAGAAGAAACACCACTCGGACTCGAAGCAAAATCTTATATTGATAAGGGAGAGCTCGTACCTGACGAAGTCACAATCGGAATTGTAAAAGAGAGACTTGGCAAAGATGATTGTGAAAGAGGTTTTCTTCTGGACGGATTTCCGCGAACAGTCGCTCAAGCCGAAGCTCTTGAAGAAATTCTTGAGGAATACGGCAAGCCGATTGATTATGTCATTAACATTGAAGTCGACAAAGACGCTCTTATGGAACGTCTGACTGGACGCAGAATTTGCAGTGTTTGCGGCACAACCTATCATTTAGTCTTTAATCCGCCGAAAACGCCGGGTATTTGTGATAAAGACGGAGGCGAACTCTATCAACGGGCAGATGATAATGAGGAAACAGTCTCTAAACGGCTTGAGGTAAACATGAAGCAAACTCAGCCTTTACTCGATTTCTATTCAGAGAAAGGTTATCTTGCAAACGTGAATGGCCAGCAGGACATTCAAGACGTTTATGCAGATGTGAAGGATCTTCTTGGAGGATTAAAAAAATGATTATCTGTAAAACCCCACGTGAACTTGGTATCATGCGGGAAGCAGGGCGAATCGTGGCTTTAACTCATGAAGAGTTAAAAAAGCACATTAAACCAGGAATCTCGACAAAAGAATTGGATCAAATTGCCGAACGTTTTATTAAGAAGCAGGGTGCAATCCCATCTTTTAAGGGGTATAATGGGTTTCGCGGGAGCATTTGCGTATCAGTTAATGAAGAACTCGTTCACGGCATACCTGGCAGCAGGGTGCTGAAGGACGGTGACATCATCAGTATTGATATCGGTGCTAAATTAAATGGTTATCATGGTGACTCTGCATGGACATATCCGGTAGGAAACATCAGCGATGATGACAAAAAACTTCTGGAAGTGACAGAGGAGTCTTTATATAAAGGCTTGCAGGAAGCAAAACCAGGTGAACGTTTGTCGAATATTTCCCACGCAATACAAACGTATGTCGAAAATGAGCAGTTTTCAGTTGTTAGGGAGTATGTCGGACATGGTGTTGGTCAAGACTTGCATGAGGACCCGCAAATTCCTCATTACGGTCCGCCCAACAAAGGACCACGGCTTAAACCTGGCATGGTTCTCGCTATTGAACCTATGGTGAACGCTGGCAGCCGCTACGTGAAAACATTGGCTGATAACTGGACGGTTGTAACGGTAGATGGGAAAAAGTGTGCTCATTTTGAACATACGATTGCGATTACGGAAACGGGTTTTGATATACTGACGAGAGTCTAGATGATGAAAATAATTCCGAAGACAGATGTTTTTCAAGCTTGATAGGGCAGAAAGCTTGGGTGAACATTGGCAAGACTGAATTCATCTTGCTGCTTGTCGTTGGAATTTTAACCATCATCAATGTACTAACAGCAGACGGAGAAAAGCGTACATTTCATTCTCCTAAGAAAAAGAATATCAATCATTTAACCCTTTATGATTGCGTATCTCCGGAAGTTCAGAACAGTATAAACGAAACAGGGCGTGTGACAAACTTCTTTTGAAATTTGTCAGAAAGCAAGTTACTGATTTGAAGAAGGGAGAACACTTGAATGGCGAAAGACGATGTAATTGAAGTGGAAGGTACTATAGTCGAAACACTGCCAAACGCGATGTTCAAAGTTGAACTTGAAAATGGCCACACTGTTTTGGCTCATGTATCTGGTAAAATCCGCATGCACTTCATTCGCATTTTACCTGGAGACAAAGTTACGGTAGAATTATCTCCATATGACTTAACTCGTGGCAGGATTACGTACCGTTACAAATAAAGCACTCCGGAAACTGAAGGAGGTTGGAAACACATGAAAGTGAGACCATCAGTTAAACCAATCTGCGAAAAATGTAAAGTTATTCGCAGAAAAGGAAAAGTAATGGTGATCTGTGAAAATCCAAAGCATAAACAAAAACAAGGATAATTTATAAGGAGGTGCCCAGAGAATGGCTCGTATTGCTGGTGTAGATATCCCACGTGACAAACGTGTTGTTATTTCTTTAACATACATCTTCGGAATTGGCCGCACAACGGCTCAGCAAGTTTTAAAAGAAGCTGGAGTTTCAGAAGATACTCGTGTGCGCGATCTTACTGAAGAAGAACTTGGTAAAATCCGTGATATTATTGACAAACTGAAAGTAGAAGGTGACCTTCGCCGTGAAGTTTCTCTTAATATCAAACGTCTGATCGAAATCGGAAGCTACCGCGGAATCCGTCATCGCAGAGGATTACCTGTTCGCGGACAAAACTCTAAAAACAATGCGCGTACTCGTAAAGGTCCGCGTCGTACTGTAGCTAACAAGAAAAAATAAGTAAGGGAGGTTCTTAAACAATGGCTGCTGCTCGTAAATCTAACACGCGTAAACGTCGCGTGAAAAAGAATATTGAGTCTGGAATTGCTCATATTCGTTCAACTTTCAATAACACGATCGTTACGATCACTGACACTCATGGTAATGCTATTTCTTGGTCTAGTGCCGGAGCTTTAGGATTCAGAGGTTCTCGTAAATCTACTCCTTTTGCTGCGCAAATGGCTGCAGAAACAGCTGCTAAAGGTTCAATCGAACATGGTCTTAAAACTCTAGAGGTTACTGTTAAAGGACCTGGTTCAGGCCGTGAAGCTGCAATCCGTGCACTTCAAGCTGCTGGACTAGAAGTCACTGCTATCAGAGACGTAACTCCTGTTCCTCATAACGGATGCCGTCCACCAAAACGTCGCCGCGTGTAATTTGTTTGTATAGATTTTGTGTCCCTGTCAATAATGGGTTATGATACAGTTATTTATGAAACGAATGCACCGACTCGTTGCCTGAGCACATACGGGACTAAACAATGGGGAATTTCGGATGGAATCTCATATGATTCTATTCGAGGTTTCGACGTTTTGAAGGAGGGTTTTAAGTAATGATCGAGATTGAAAAACCAAAAATCGAAACGGTTGAAATCAGCGACGATGCCAAATTTGGTAAGTTTGTCGTAGAGCCACTTGAGCGTGGATATGGTACAACTCTGGGTAACTCCTTACGTCGTATCCTCTTATCCTCACTCCCTGGTGCCGCTGTAACATCAATCCAGATAGATGGTGTACTGCACGAATTCTCGACAATTGAAGGCGTTGTGGAAGATGTTACAACGATTATCTTACACATTAAAAAGCTTGCATTGAAAATCTACTCTGATGAAGAGAAGACGCTAGAAATTGATGTACAGGGTGAAGGAACTGTAACGGCAGCTGATATTACACACGATAGTGATGTAGAGATCTTAAATCCTGATCTTCATATCGCGACTCTTGGTGAGAATGCGAGTTTCCGAGTTCGCCTTACTGCTCAAAGAGGACGTGGGTATACGCCTGCTGACGCAAACAAGAGAGACGATCAGCCAATCGGCGTGATTCCGATCGATTCTATCTATACGCCAGTTTCTCGTGTATCTTATCAGGTAGAGAACACTCGTGTAGGCCAAGTTGCAAACTATGATAAACTTACACTTGATGTTTGGACTGATGGAAGCACTGGACCGAAAGAAGCAATTGCGCTTGGTTCAAAGATTTTAACTGAACACCTTAATATATTCGTTGGTTTAACTGACGAAGCTCAACATGCTGAAATCATGGTTGAAAAAGAAGAAGATCAAAAAGAGAAAGTTCTTGAAATGACAATTGAAGAATTGGATCTTTCTGTTCGTTCTTACAACTGCTTAAAGCGTGCGGGTATTAACACGGTTCAAGAGCTTGCGAACAAGACGGAAGAAGATATGATGAAAGTTCGAAATCTAGGACGCAAATCACTTGAAGAAGTGAAAGCGAAACTAGAAGAACTTGGACTCGGACTTCGCAAAGACGATTGACTAGTTTCCCATGTGAACTAGGATTTTCGTGTGTTTATTATTCAGAAACAGCATTCCAATAAAGGAGGGGACATCACATGTCATACAGAAAACTAGGACGTACGAGTGCACAGCGTAAAGCTATGCTTCGTGATCTTACAACTGATTTGATCATCAACGAAAGAATCGAAACAACTGAAACACGTGCGAAAGAACTTCGCTCTGTAGTTGAAAAAATGATCACGCTTGGCAAACGCGGTGATCTTCACGCTCGCCGTCAAGCTGCTGCATACATCCGCAACGAGGTTGCAAACGAAGAAAATAACCAAGATGCACTTCAAAAATTATTCTCTGACATTGCAACTCGTTACGAGGAGCGCCAAGGCGGATACACACGTATTATGAAGCTTGGTCCTCGCCGTGGTGACGGAGCACCAATGGCAATTATCGAATTGGTTTAATCACATATTTTTGTGTATCTAAAGAAGGGCGGGACAGTTTCTAACTGGATCTATGCCCTTTTTTTAGATACTGCAACTTTTAATAGAGAGAAAAGCAGAGCATTAGCTGAGAGGAGGCCGGTTTTCCATGAATCAAAATCAGTTGATATCGGTAGAGGATATCGTATTTCGATATCGGAAGGACGCAGAAAGACGAGCACTAGACGGCGTCTCCCTGCAGGTGTATGAGGGTGAATGGCTTGCAATCGTAGGTCATAACGGTTCAGGGAAATCAACACTGGCCCGGGCATTGAATGGTTTAATTCTTCCTGAATCAGGCGACATTGAGGTTGCCGGGATTCAATTGACAGAGGAATCTGTTTGGGAAGTGCGTAAGAAGATAGGTATGGTCTTTCAAAATCCGGATAACCAATTTGTCGGAACGACTGTTCGCGATGATGTGGCTTTTGGTTTAGAAAACAATGGTGTACCGCGGGAAGAAATGATTGAGAGAGTAGACTGGGCAGTAAAACAGGTGAATATGCAAGATTTTCTCGATCAAGAGCCGCACCATCTCTCCGGAGGCCAAAAGCAGAGAGTTGCGATTGCGGGGGTTATTGCCGCACGTCCTGATATTATTATCTTAGATGAAGCAACATCCATGCTTGATCCGATCGGGCGAGAAGAAGTGCTTGAAACGGTAAGACATTTAAAAGAGCAGGGCATGGCGACTGTCATATCCATTACACATGATCTGGATGAGGCAGCAAAAGCAGACAGGATCATTGTCATGAATGGCGGTAAAAAATATGCTGAAGGGCCGCCTGAAGAGATTTTTAAATTGAATAAAGAACTTGTTCGAATTGGGCTTGATTTACCCTTCTCATTCCAGCTTAGCCAGCTTTTAAGAGAAAATGGACTGGCTTTGGAAGAAAACCATTTGACTCAGGAAGGGCTGGTGAAAGAGCTGTGGACATTACAATCAAAGATGTAGAGCATCGTTATCAGATGAAGACGCCGTTTGAGCGCCTAGCACTGTATGATATCAATGCATCGATTAAAGAAGGAAGCTACGTAGCCGTTATCGGACATACAGGCTCTGGCAAGTCCACTCTTCTTCAGCACCTAAATGGTCTCCTGAAGCCGACGAAGGGACAGATATCACTAGGCAGCACTGTCATTCAGGCAGGGAAAAAGAATAAAGATCTGAAAAAACTTCGTAAAAAAGTCGGAATCGTTTTCCAATTTCCTGAGCATCAATTATTCGAAGAAACAGTTCTTAAAGATATTTCATTCGGACCGATGAACTTTGGTGTTAAAAAAGAAGATGCTGAACAAAAAGCGAGAGAGATGCTGCAGCTTGTAGGTTTATCAGAAGAGCTTTTGGACAGGTCACCCTTTGAATTAAGCGGGGGACAAATGCGCAGAGTTGCAATTGCCGGCGTACTTGCAATGGACCCTGAAGTGCTTGTTCTGGATGAACCGACTGCAGGATTGGACCCAAGAGGGCGAAAAGAGATTATGGACATGTTTTATGAGCTTCATCAACGTGGGAACTTGACGACGATCCTTGTGACACACAGCATGGAGGATGCAGCTGCATACGCTGATGAAATGATTGTTATGCATAAAGGAACGATACAAGCATCAGGCAGTCCGCGTGATCTGTTTTTAAAGGGTGAAGAGATGGCCGGCTGGGGGCTGGATCTTCCTGAAACAATAAAATTCCAAAGACACCTTGAAGCTGTACTGGGTGTGAGATTTAATGAGCCTATGCTCACAATCGAAGATGCCGCTGCTGAAATCCGTGCTCTTTTTCAGGGGGAGAAGACTTTATGATGGACAGCATGATTATCGGCAAGTATGTACCGGGGACTTCACTTGTGCACCGGCTTGACCCCAGAACAAAACTGATCACGATCTTTTTATTTGTCTGCATTGTATTCTTAGCCAATAATGTTCAGACATATGCGTTGCTTGGTTTATTTACAATTGGCGTCGTTTCTTTAACAAGAGTTCCTTTCTCTTTTTTAATGAAAGGGCTGAAGCCAATCATCTGGATTGTCCTTTTTACGTTCCTTCTTCACATCCTTATGACACATGAAGGACCGATTATCTTTCAAATAGGTTTTTTCAAAGTCTATGAGGGCGGTCTGGTTCAGGGGATATTCATTTCTCTTAGATTCGTCTATTTGATTTTAATCACAACCTTATTAACGCTTACGACCACACCGATTGAGATTACCGATGGAATGGAGCAGCTGCTGAACCCATTGAAAAAATTAAAGCTTCCTGTTCATGAGCTGGCTCTTATGATGTCAATTTCTTTACGGTTTATTCCGACACTGATGGAGGAGACAGATAAGATCATGAAGGCTCAGATGGCGCGAGGCGTTGATTTTACAAGCGGGCCTGTCAAAGATAGAGTGAAGGCTATTGTCCCGCTTCTTGTCCCGCTCTTCGTCAGTGCATTTAAACGCGCCGAAGAGCTTGCGGTGGCAATGGAAGCAAGAGGCTATCAAGGCGGAGAAGGACGTACGAAATATAGAAAGCTTGTATGGACAGGAAAAGACACTTCTGTCATTGTCAGCTTAATTGTATTAGCTGCTTTGTTATTTTTCTTAAGGGCTTAGAGGTGCTGTATGAGACTGAAATGCACGATTTCTTATGACGGACATTTGTTTAACGGTTATCAGGTTCAGCCGGGCAAAAGAACGGTTCAGGATGAACTGGAGAAGGCTTTGGCTGTCCTGCATAAGTCAAAAGACAGAATTCCGGTCGTTTCGTCTGGAAGAACAGACAGCGGGGTTCACGCAGCCGGACAGGTGATTCATTTTGACACTCCGCTGTCTATCCCGGCTGAGAGATGGCCATATGCCTTAAATGCACTGCTTCCGGACGATATCGCAGTCAAACAGGCAGAAATTGCGGATGATGGGTTCCATGCACGATTTAGCGCAGTCAAAAAAGAATATCGCTACTTTGTATACACGGAGAAACACCCGGACGTATTTAAACGGCATTACGCTTACCATTTTTCATATCGCCTTAATGTGCAGGACATGAGAGAAGCGGCAAAGCATCTTATAGGGACACATGATTTTACGAGCTTTTGCGCGGCTAAAACAGAAGTGCAGGACAAGGTAAGAACGATATACGAACTTGATTGGACTGAGACGGCTGACGGCCTGCAAATGCGGATCACAGGCAGCGGTTTCTTATATAATATGGTCAGAATTATTGCGGGTACTTTGCTTGATGTAGGTATTGGAAAAATTTCTTCCGATAAGGTGAAATCCATGCTGGAAGCGAAGGATCGCGAAGCGGCAGGGCGCACAGCGCCGGGGCACGGGCTATATTTATGGAACGTTTACTATGACAACTAAACCAGGTGTATAATATTTTCTTGACAGAGTCTGCATAAAGTTATAAGATATCATATGGTATGTATTTCAACCCCACGATAAGCCCCGGAACTTATTGTGTTGTGAAATAGAACGTAATCGAAGTTTATTGAAAATGACAGATCATTTAGGAGGGAAATTCAATGCGTACAACACCTATGGCTAACGCAAGTACTATTGAACGCAAGTGGTTAGTTGTTGATGCTGCTGGCAAGACTTTAGGTCGTCTTTCTTCAGAAGTTGCAGCTATCCTTCGCGGAAAACACAAACCAACTTACACACCACACGTTGATACTGGAGATCATGTGATCATCATCAACGCTGAAAAAATCGAGTTAACTGGTAAAAAGTTAACTGACAAAATCTACTACCGTCACACTCAACATCCAGGCGGATTAAAATCAAGAACTGCTCTTGAAATGCGTACAAACTACCCTGAGAAAATGCTTGAGCTTGCTATCAAAGGCATGCTTCCAAAAGGTTCTCTAGGTCGTCAAATGTTCAAAAAATTGAACGTATACCGTGGTTCTGAGCATCCACACGAAGCACAAAAACCTGAAGTTTACGAACTTCGCGGTTAATTAAAAAGGAGGTTACCAATTTGGCACAGGTTCAATATTACGGTACTGGCCGTCGTAAAAGCTCTGTAGCGCGTGTGCGTTTAGTTCCAGGAGAAGGCCGTATCGTCGTTAATAATCGTGAAATCAGCGAACATATCCCATCTGCAGCTTTAATCGAAGATATCAAACAACCATTAACTTTGACTGAAACAGCTGGCACTTATGATGTTTTAGTAAACGTACATGGAGGCGGCTTATCTGGTCAAGCTGGAGCAATCCGTCACGGTATCGCTCGTGCTTTGCTTGAAGCAGATCCAGAATACCGTACAACTCTTAAACGTGCAGGTCTTCTGACTCGTGACGCTCGTATGAAAGAACGTAAAAAATACGGTCTTAAAGGCGCTCGTCGTGCACCTCAGTTCTCAAAACGTTAATTTTACGTTTTCAAAAAGCTCTCGACCTTGGGTTGGGAGCTTTTTTCTTTCAATAAAACGTGGCAGCCTCGCATAAAAATAACAACTGAATGGACGCTTGGCGGGGTTAAGCAAATTGTTTGTTTATAAACGGTCTCTTTGTAATAATCATGATAGCTTTCATTCTTATTCAATTGGAAGTTCGGTCAATGTTTATTATCGTTATGTGCTCAGCCCAGCTTCATCTAACCACTGTATCTCATCCGTTAAAGTTCACTGCTGATTCTTAACCCGGAGAAACAATAGCTCTCATTGCTAATGGCTTTATGTAACGAAGTAAAAGTAAATCTGATGATATAAATCACATATCTCCTTTGTGATTTTTTTGCGTTTTTATGAACTTTTTTCTAAATATGCAAAGGGAAAGCGATATCAATCTAGAAATATTTGTTATACTCTATACATTAAAGTAAGGAGAAGATTCATGAATGCGTTAGTAGCTCATAATAGCAAAGCCTGGGATAAAAAAGTAGAAACAGGCAATGAATGGACTGTTGCTGTTGAACAGCAGGTTATCGAACAAGCAAAAAAAGGCAATTGGGATATAAGGGTAACACCAATGAAAGATGTACCGAAGGATTGGTTTCCGCCTATCAAAGGTCTGAAAGTACTCTGTTTAGCATCAGGCGGCGGCCAGCAGGGTCCAGTTTTGGCAGCCGCAGGCGCGGATGTCACCGTATTAGATAACTCAGAAAAACAGCTGAATCAGGATAAAATGATTGCTGAGCGAGATGGTCTCACGATACACACTGTCAAAGGAAGCATGGACGATTTAAGTGTATTTAATGATGAATCATTTGATGTCATTGTACATCCTGTTGCCAATGTTTTTGTTGAGAATGTCCTCCCGGTATGGAAGGAAGCGTACCGTGTGTTGAAAAGGAACGGCATTCTAATCTCGGGTTTTGTCAATCCTGTTGTATTTCTGTTTGATACAGAATTAGAACAGCAAGGTGTTTTAAAAGTAAAACACTCCATTCCATACGCTGACCCAGAAGATCTTCCGAAACATAAAGTGAAAAAACTGATCGAAAATAATGAGGCTCTGGAATTCGGCCATTCCTTAGAAGACCAAATCAAAGGCCAGATTGATGCCGGTTTTATCGTTACTGGTTTTTATGAAGATAAAGGCGGGTTTGTATTAGACCAATATATCCATACATATTCTGCAACAAGAAGCGTGAAAGTATGAAAAGCAGCGACCTGTTAGAGGGGCTGCTTTTTTCATAACCAATTACAGAACGTTTGTTCCGCACCCTGCGGAAAGCTGATTTTTTATCGATTTTACACCTTCATTTGGGCGAATTTCCAACCGAATTCGGGCATTGTTTCATCATCCAAACCTCAAAATAATCGGTAAAAGGAGAGTGAATTTATATGGCAGAAGTACTGTCTTTTATGGATGTGAAACGCCAAAAGGATTTTGAATTAGAAAAGAACTTGCTCAAAGAACTCTCTCTGAGACAAATTATCCAGTCTGTTAAGGATTGTTTGGAACCATTGTTTCCATTTTTACATGATGAGCGAGATATTATTACCGAAGGCTGTATTGATTTTGCTATAGAAGCCTATTTGTTAGGCGGGCGTTTTGGGATATTCGGCTATTACGGAGAATCCATGCAGAGTATCAGTGCACGCTCTGCAAGAGAAGAAGAAGAGCTTCGTATGGAGTTTTTTGATTATCTCTATAATTGGATACACGAGCAATACGCAACATTTGATAAAAACACGGTTTATGAAGCGGCACGCAAGTTCATTAAAGATTGGTGGACAGCGGGGTTTGTTCAAAGAGAAAAACAGTGTAAGCTTCGCATGCGGTAATCATATTTCCCGGCCCTGTCCCATAGTTATGTAATAACGGACAAGCGGGAGGGGAAGGGATGAGGAAAAAGCTTAAATGGCTCAGTTTTTTGCTAGGCTTCATCGTATTACTATTTCTGTTCAAATATCAGTTCAGCAATAACGACTCTTGGAAGCCGTGGAGCCTGCCCTTGAGCGGTAAAATCATTTATCTAGATCCAGGTCATGGCGGGCCTGACGGCGGAGCAGTCGGCGGAAAGCTGTTAGAGAAGGATGTTACCCTGGAAGTGGCCTTTAGAGTCAGGGATTATCTTCAAGAACAAGGAGCGCTTGTTATCATGACCAGAGAAAGTGATACTGATCTCGCTCCAGAAGGAACAAAAGGCTATAGTCGACGAAAAGCTGAGGATCTAAGACAACGAGTCAAATTAATAAACCATTCAGAGGCGGAGCTCTATATCAGCATTCATCTTAATGCGATTCCGTCACAAAAATGGAGCGGAGCCCAAAGCTTTTATTACGGGAAATATGCGGAAAATGAGAAAGTCGCAAAATACATCCAGGATGAGCTGAGAAGAAATCTGGAAAACACAACCCGGAAAGCAAAGCGGATTCATGGTATCTACTTAATGCAAAACGTCACCAAACCGGGGGCGCTTATAGAAGTCGGATTTTTATCCAATCCAAACGAAGCAACGCTACTCGGTAAACCGAAATATCAAGACAAGGTGGCATCTTCCATATATAAAGGCATTTTGCGATATTTCACAGAAAAAGGAGACCCTCCGGAGTAATGGAGGGTTTTCTTGTGGTTCTAAGCATAAGACACCCGCCATTTATGTATGATATAATAATAATTGTAAACGAATACACAAAAGGGTGAGGTTCGATGATAAGAGAAGATGAAGTAAGAAAACTAGTCGGAGAAATGCGCGAACCTTTTCTTCAAAGACCTCTGGGAGAATTGGATGCCGTTAAGGAAATTAAAATAAAGCCTGAAAAACGGCATATCAGTGTAAAAGTCGCTCTTGCAAAAACAGGAACTGCAGAACAAATGCAGATTCAGCAAGAGATCGTAAACGTATTAAAAGGGGCAGGAGCTGAGACAGTCGGCCTTCGATTTGAAGAGCTGCCTGAAGAAACGGTTGCTAAATTCCGGGCGCCGTCAGCTGAGAAAAAAACATTATTAAATATGGATAACCCGCCAGTCTTTCTTGCTGTAGCAAGTGGAAAAGGCGGCGTAGGCAAGTCAACTGTGTCAGTAAACCTAGCTATTTCTCTGGCTCGTCTAGGGAAAAAGGTTGGTTTAATTGATGCGGATATTTATGGGTTCAGTGTGCCGGACATGATGGGTATCACTGTGCGTCCAACAATTGAAGGAGAGAAACTTCTTCCTGTTGAACGCTTTGGAGTAAAGGTCATGTCAATGGGCTTTTTCGTAGAAGAAAATGCCCCGGTCGTATGGAGAGGGCCGATGCTCGGCAAAATGCTGAATAATTTTTTCCATGAAGTAGAGTGGGGAGAAGTAGACTATATCGTTCTTGATCTTCCGCCTGGTACAGGGGACGTTGCTCTCGATGTACATACAATGCTTCCGAGCTGCAAAGAAATTATCGTATCTACGCCACATCCGACAGCTGCTTTTGTCGCGGCCAGAGCGGGCTCTATGGCGATTAAAACCGATCATGAGGTCGTGGGTGTCATAGAGAACATGGCTTATTATGAAAGTGCAAAGACAGGGGAAAGAGAATATGTGTTTGGAAAAGGCGGAGGAGATAAACTGGCTGAAGAACTAAACGTGCCTTTGCTCGGCAGAATCCCATTGAAACAGCCCGATTGGGATAAGGACCAATTTGCTCCGTCTGTTTATGACGAAAATCATCCAATCGGAGAAATATATCAGGACATCGCAAAAAAAATAGATGCAAAAATGTCAGTGCAGGTATAAAAGGTGAACCGGGATTCCAGATCCCGGCTTTCCCTTTATTCACTTTCTTTTGCTGTGTCTTTTGCTGCTTTTTTCAGCTCATCTTCGAACTGCTTTTTGTAAAGCGGACTAGAAAGTGTTTCGTTAATAACCTCTTCTAAATAACTGCGGAATTCTTGGCTTTTTGCCAGCTGGCTGTACTTTTTATCCATGCCGGGATCCTGCATAACGCTCATCAGCATCTTCTGGTAATCTGGATCCTTCATCAGCTTTTTAATCACTTTTTCATGCTCTGTTTGAAGAGTTTTGGCAAATCCCTCAGCAAAATCAGTGTCTTCAAAGATGTTTTTCCAAAATTCTTCACCTTTTTTTGATGTGAGTGTTTTTTCTATTGTTCCTTTAATTGCATCTTGGTCAATTACCAGCGCTTCATTCATGGCATCATCATTTAATAATTCCTTAATAGCTTTCTTTCCATCATCAGTTTTTAATATATCAACAACCATTTTTTTGGTCTGATCATAGTCCATATCCGCTGCTTGGTCTTTTGGAGCGCAAGCTGTTACAGATAATAACAAAAAACAGCTCATCAATAGCGTTTTGGCTTTTGACATGCTTAAGCTCCTTTCACATACTTGTCTTACCTTTAATATGATTCATCTGTTTGGAATTATACATAACAAAATATCGCTGTTCGCGATTTTTGAGGGGATGAATAAAGAAATGAAAAGCCGTGGTTTAGTTCGTTTTTTCTTTTCTATTTTAGCTGTCGGGGCGCTTATCACGAGTATTGTGGGTTTTGCTTTAAAGTGGGGAGAATATAGAGGGCTGTTTCTAACATTTGAAGCGGGACAGATTTTCTCTGTTTTATTTTGGTTTATCGGTGTAGGCATGATTTTCAGTGTGATCAGCCAAATGGGTTTTTTCGTGTTTTTAACAGTTCATCGGTTTGCGCTTGAGATATTAAGGTCCTCCTCTTTGTGGAATTTGCTGCAGTTGTTTTTCATCCTGTTTGTTGCTTTTGATTTAATGTACGTGCGTTTTTTATTTTTTGGAGAGAGCGGAGAATCGCTGGCTGGCTATGCGTGGTTACCGGTGTTTTTATTGATCTTTGGAGTGATTACAGCTTATATAAAGCAAAAGCAGTCCTCTAAGAAAACATTTGTGTCATCGTTATTTTTGATGGTTGTGATTACCGCATTAGAATGGTTCCCTGCATTAAGAGTAAATGATGAGGACTGGCTTTATTTAATGCTTTTTCCGTTAATGGCATGTAATGCCTTCCAATTGCTGATGCTGCCGAAGTTTGCAGCAAAGTAATTACTTTACCTCTGCGGATTTGGCATCAGAATTTGCGATGAGATCACCCACGGTTACATTTTTTAATCCTTTTTCTTTCAGCTGATGGATGATATCAGGCAATGCTTCTTCTGTTTGTTTTGCCGAATCGGAGGCATGTAAAAGAATAATGTCTCCACCGGAAACTTGCTTGGTCACATTGTCGATGATTTTTTCAACTCCGGGATTTGTCCAGTCTTGAGAGTTCACACTGTAATGAACGACTGTATAATTGTATTGCTTTGCGACCTTTAGAACATTCTTATTGAATTGGCCGGTAGGGGGTCTTAATAGCTGTATGTCTTTGACCCCTAACTTTTCAAAGGCTGTTTGCGCACGGTTTATGTCCTTTTTTATTTCGCTGCTCTCTAAATTGGCATAGTTTTTATAAGCGTAGCCCATGCTCCCAATTTGATGTCCATCCTTTACGATACGGGCCACTGTGTCGGGATGGCGTTCTGCCCAAGAAGCGGACAGGAAAAACGTTGCGTTTTTAATCCCGTGTGCTTTCAGAGTATTAAGTATCGGTTCTGCTCTCTCATCACCCCAGCTGATATCGAAAGTAAGTGAAATATCTTTAGAGTCTGTTTCTCCTTTATAAATAGCTTTAGGTCCGGTGTCAGTTGAAAACACGGGAAGCGGGACAGCTCTTTGGATATAAAAAAAGCTGGCAGCTGCAAATGCGGCGATAAGTATAATAATTAATTGTTTTACCCGTTTAATGTGCCACACATAGAAGTGATTCACTGATGATGCCTCCTTATCTTGTCCATCATTCTTGTTTTACATCTTATGAGCATGGACAATTGAATATAACCGATAAAATGTCTCTTCACATACAGCCTAAATTGGGTGTTGACCTTTTGATAATATCCGTGATATATTATTATTCGTCGCTGATAAACAGCTGACATCAACTAAAAGCTTCATTAAGTACTTTGAAAAAAGTTGTTGACTTAAAAGAAGCTAAATGTTATAGTAATAAAGCTGCTTCGTTAAGCGGCGGTGATGATCTTTGAAAACTAAACAAGACAAAACGTACCTGTTAATTCAGTTTTTAAAAATCGCACAGCGATGTGCGTAGTCAGTCAAACTACTTTATCGGAGAGTTTGATCCTGGCTCAGGACGAACGCTGGCGGCGTGCCTAATACATGCAAGTCGAGCGGACAGATGGGAGCTTGCTCCCTGATGTTAGCGGCGGACGGGTGAGTAACACGTGGGTAACCTGCCTGTAAGACTGGGATAACTCCGGGAAACCGGGGCTAATACCGGATGGTTGTTTGAACCGCATGGTTCAAACATAAAAGGTGGCTTCGGCTACCACTTACAGATGGACCCGCGGCGCATTAGCTAGTTGGTGAGGTAACGGCTCACCAAGGCAACGATGCGTAGCCGACCTGAGAGGGTGATCGGCCACACTGGGACTGAGACACGGCCCAGACTCCTACGGGAGGCAGCAGTAGGGAATCTTCCGCAATGGACGAAAGTCTGACGGAGCAACGCCGCGTGAGTGATGAAGGTTTTCGGATCGTAAAGCTCTGTTGTTAGGGAAGAACAAGTACCGTTCGAATAGGGCGGTACCTTGACGGTACCTAACCAGAAAGCCACGGCTAACTACGTGCCAGCAGCCGCGGTAATACGTAGGTGGCAAGCGTTGTCCGGAATTATTGGGCGTAAAGGGCTCGCAGGCGGTTTCTTAAGTCTGATGTGAAAGCCCCCGGCTCAACCGGGGAGGGTCATTGGAAACTGGGGAACTTGAGTGCAGAAGAGGAGAGTGGAATTCCACGTGTAGCGGTGAAATGCGTAGAGATGTGGAGGAACACCAGTGGCGAAGGCGACTCTCTGGTCTGTAACTGACGCTGAGGAGCGAAAGCGTGGGGAGCGAACAGGATTAGATACCCTGGTAGTCCACGCCGTAAACGATGAGTGCTAAGTGTTAGGGGGTTTCCGCCCCTTAGTGCTGCAGCTAACGCATTAAGCACTCCGCCTGGGGAGTACGGTCGCAAGACTGAAACTCAAAGGAATTGACGGGGGCCCGCACAAGCGGTGGAGCATGTGGTTTAATTCGAAGCAACGCGAAGAACCTTACCAGGTCTTGACATCCTCTGACAATCCTAGAGATAGGACGTCCCCTTCGGGGGCAGAGTGACAGGTGGTGCATGGTTGTCGTCAGCTCGTGTCGTGAGATGTTGGGTTAAGTCCCGCAACGAGCGCAACCCTTGATCTTAGTTGCCAGCATTCAGTTGGGCACTCTAAGGTGACTGCCGGTGACAAACCGGAGGAAGGTGGGGATGACGTCAAATCATCATGCCCCTTATGACCTGGGCTACACACGTGCTACAATGGACAGAACAAAGGGCAGCGAAACCGCGAGGTTAAGCCAATCCCACAAATCTGTTCTCAGTTCGGATCGCAGTCTGCAACTCGACTGCGTGAAGCTGGAATCGCTAGTAATCGCGGATCAGCATGCCGCGGTGAATACGTTCCCGGGCCTTGTACACACCGCCCGTCACACCACGAGAGTTTGTAACACCCGAAGTCGGTGAGGTAACCTTTTAGGAGCCAGCCGCCGAAGGTGGGACAGATGATTGGGGTGAAGTCGTAACAAGGTAGCCGTATCGGAAGGTGCGGCTGGATCACCTCCTTTCTAAGGATATTATACGGAATATAAGACCTTGGGTCTTATAAACAGAACGTTCCCTGTCTTGTTTAGTTTTGAAGGATCATTCCTTCGAAACGTGTTCTTTGAAAACTAGATAACAGTAGACATCACATTCAATTAGTAATACAAGATATCACATAGTGATTCTTTTTAACGGTTAAGTTAGAAAGGGCGCACGGTGGATGCCTTGGCACTAGGAGCCGATGAAGGACGGGACGAACACCGATATGCTTCGGGGAGCTGTAAGCAAGCTTTGATCCGGAGATTTCCGAATGGGGAAACCCACCACTCGTAATGGAGTGGTATCCATATCTGAATTCATAGGATATGAGAAGGCAGACCCGGGGAACTGAAACATCTAAGTACCCGGAGGAAGAGAAAGCAAATGCGATTCCCTGAGTAGCGGCGAGCGAAACGGGATTAGCCCAAACCAAGAGGCTTGCCTCTTGGGGTTGTAGGACACTCTGTACGGAGTTACAAAGGAACGAGGTAGATGAAGAGGTCTGGAAAGGCCCGCCATAGGAGGTAACAGCCCTGTAGTCAAAACTTCGTTCTCTCCTGAGTGGATCCTGAGTACGGCGGAACACGTGAAATTCCGTCGGAATCCGGGAGGACCATCTCCCAAGGCTAAATACTCCCTAGTGACCGATAGTGAACCAGTACCGTGAGGGAAAGGTGAAAAGCACCCCGGAAGGGGAGTGAAAGAGATCCTGAAACCGTGTGCCTACAAGTAGTCAGAGCCCGTTAACGGGTGATGGCGTGCCTTTTGTAGAATGAACCGGCGAGTTACGATCCCGTGCAAGGTTAAGCAGAAGATGCGGAGCCGCAGCGAAAGCGAGTCTGAATAGGGCGCATGAGTACGTGGTCGTAGACCCGAAACCAGGTGATCTACCCATGTCCAGGGTGAAGTTCAGGTAACACTGAATGGAGGCCCGAACCCACGCACGTTGAAAAGTGCGGGGATGAGGTGTGGGTAGGGGTGAAATGCCAATCGAACCTGGAGATAGCTGGTTCTCTCCGAAATAGCTTTAGGGCTAGCCTCAAGGTAAGAGTCTTGGAGGTAGAGCACTGATTGGACTAGGGGCCCCTACCGGGTTACCGAATTCAGTCAAACTCCGAATGCCAATGACTTATCCTTGGGAGTCAGACTGCGAGTGATAAGATCCGTAGTCGAAAGGGAAACAGCCCAGACCGCCAGCTAAGGTCCCAAAGTATACGTTAAGTGGAAAAGGATGTGGAGTTGCTTAGACAACCAGGATGTTGGCTTAGAAGCAGCCACCATTTAAAGAGTGCGTAATAGCTCACTGGTCGAGTGACTCTGCGCCGAAAATGTACCGGGGCTAAACGTATCACCGAAGCTGCGGACTGTTCTTCGAACAGTGGTAGGAGAGCGTTCTAAGGGCTGTGAAGCCAGACCGGAAGGACTGGTGGAGCGCTTAGAAGTGAGAATGCCGGTATGAGTAGCGAAAGAGGGGTGAGAATCCCCTCCACCGAATGCCTAAGGTTTCCTGAGGAAGGCTCGTCCGCTCAGGGTTAGTCGGGACCTAAGCCGAGGCCGAAAGGCGTAGGCGATGGACAACAGGTTGATATTCCTGTACCACCTCCTCACCATTTGAGCAATGGGGGGACGCAGGAGGATAGGGTAAGCGCGGTATTGGATATCCGCGTCCAAGCAGTTAGGCTGGGAAATAGGCAAATCCGTTTCCCATAAGGCTGAGCTGTGATGGCGAGCGAAATATAGTAGCGAAGTTCCTGATTCCACACTGCCAAGAAAAGCCTCTAGCGAGGTGAGAGGTGCCCGTACCGCAAACCGACACAGGTAGGCGAGGAGAGAATCCTAAGGTGATCGAGAGAACTCTCGTTAAGGAACTCGGCAAAATGACCCCGTAACTTCGGGAGAAGGGGTGCTCTGTTAGGGTGCAAGCCCGAGAGAGCCGCAGTGAATAGGCCCAGGCGACTGTTTAGCAAAAACACAGGTCTCTGCGAAGCCGTAAGGCGAAGTATAGGGGCTGACGCCTGCCCGGTGCTGGAAGGTTAAGAGGAGCGCTTAGCGTAAGCGAAGGTGCGAATTGAAGCCCCAGTAAACGGCGGCCGTAACTATAACGGTCCTAAGGTAGCGAAATTCCTTGTCGGGTAAGTTCCGACCCGCACGAAAGGCGCAACGATCTGGGCACTGTCTCAACGAGAGACTCGGTGAAATTATAGTACCTGTGAAGATGCAGGTTACCCGCGACAGGACGGAAAGACCCCGTGGAGCTTTACTGCAGCCTGATATTGAATGTTGGTACAGCTTGTACAGGATAGGTAGGAGCCTTGGAAACCGGAGCGCCAGCTTCGGTGGAGGCATCGGTGGGATACTACCCTGGCTGTATTGACCTTCTAACCCGCCGCCCTTATCGGGCGGGGAGACAGTGTCAGGTGGGCAGTTTGACTGGGGCGGTCGCCTCCTAAAAGGTAACGGAGGCGCCCAAAGGTTCCCTCAGAATGGTTGGAAATCATTCGCAGAGTGTAAAGGCACAAGGGAGCTTGACTGCGAGACCTACAAGTCGAGCAGGGACGAAAGTCGGGCTTAGTGATCCGGTGGTTCCGCATGGAAGGGCCATCGCTCAACGGATAAAAGCTACCCCGGGGATAACAGGCTTATCTCCCCCAAGAGTCCACATCGACGGGGAGGTTTGGCACCTCGATGTCGGCTCATCGCATCCTGGGGCTGTAGTCGGTCCCAAGGGTTGGGCTGTTCGCCCATTAAAGCGGTACGCGAGCTGGGTTCAGAACGTCGTGAGACAGTTCGGTCCCTATCCGTCGCGGGCGCAGGAAATTTGAGAGGAGCTGTCCTTAGTACGAGAGGACCGGGATGGACGCACCGCTGGTGTACCAGTTGTTCTGCCAAGGGCATCGCTGGGTAGCTATGTGCGGACGGGATAAGTGCTGAAAGCATCTAAGCATGAAGCCCCCCTCAAGATGAGATTTCCCATTCCGCAAGGAAGTAAGATCCCTGAAAGATGATCAGGTTGATAGGTCTGAGGTGGAAGTGTGGCGACACATGGAGCTGACAGATACTAATCGATCGAGGACTTAACCATATTTTTGAATGATGTCACACCTGTTATCTAGTTTTGAGAGAACACTCTCAATTTGTTTGGTGGCGATAGCGAAGAGGTCACACCCGTTCCCATACCGAACACGGAAGTTAAGCTCTTCAGCGCCGATGGTAGTCGGGGGTTTCCCCCTGTGAGAGTAGGACGCCGCCAAGCAGATTTATTAATTCTACCATGTTTGTTTATGAAGCTTTATATTATTCCGCAGTAGCTCAGTGGTAGAGCTATCGGCTGTTAACCGATCGGTCGTAGGTTCGAATCCTACCTGCGGAGCCATTGCTTCCATAGCTCAGCAGGTAGAGCACTTCCATGGTAAGGAAGAGGTCAGCGGTTCGAGCCCGCTTGGAAGCTTTATTAAATGTATTATTACCAAGGTTTCTCATAAGGAGAAAGCTTTTTTTATTGCGATATGCGGAAGTAGTTCAGTGGTAGAACACCACCTTGCCAAGGTGGGGGTCGCGGGTTCGAATCCCGTCTTCCGCTCCATTTATCCCAACGGGATATTGTAAATTGAATTGCGCCCGTAGCTCAATTGGATAGAGCGTTTGACTACGGATCAAAAGGTTAGGGGTTCGACTCCTCTCGGGCGCGCCATATCTTTTAATAGAATAGATAGGAAATCGGGAAGTAGCTCAGCTTGGTAGAGCACATGGTTTGGGACCATGGGGTCGCAGGTTCGAATCCTGTCTTCCCGACCATTTTTTTATGGGGCCTTAGCTCAGCTGGGAGAGCGCCTGCTTTGCACGCAGGAGGTCAGCGGTTCGATCCCGCTAGGCTCCACCAAAATTTTTAAAAAAAGTTGTTGACTTTGAAGAAGTGACGTTGTATACTAATAAAGTTGCTTTAACAAAGCGGACAAACAAAATGATCTTTGAAAACTAAACAAGACAAAACGTACCTGTTAATTCAGTTTTTAAAAATCGCACAGCGATGTGCGTAGTCAGTCAAACTACTTTATCGGAGAGTTTGATCCTGGCTCAGGACGAACGCTGGCGGCGTGCCTAATACATGCAAGTCGAGCGGACAGATGGGAGCTTGCTCCCTGATGTTAGCGGCGGACGGGTGAGTAACACGTGGGTAACCTGCCTGTAAGACTGGGATAACTCCGGGAAACCGGGGCTAATACCGGATGGTTGTTTGAACCGCATGGTTCAAACATAAAAGGTGGCTTCGGCTACCACTTACAGATGGACCCGCGGCGCATTAGCTAGTTGGTGAGGTAACGGCTCACCAAGGCAACGATGCGTAGCCGACCTGAGAGGGTGATCGGCCACACTGGGACTGAGACACGGCCCAGACTCCTACGGGAGGCAGCAGTAGGGAATCTTCCGCAATGGACGAAAGTCTGACGGAGCAACGCCGCGTGAGTGATGAAGGTTTTCGGATCGTAAAGCTCTGTTGTTAGGGAAGAACAAGTACCGTTCGAATAGGGCGGTACCTTGACGGTACCTAACCAGAAAGCCACGGCTAACTACGTGCCAGCAGCCGCGGTAATACGTAGGTGGCAAGCGTTGTCCGGAATTATTGGGCGTAAAGGGCTCGCAGGCGGTTTCTTAAGTCTGATGTGAAAGCCCCCGGCTCAACCGGGGAGGGTCATTGGAAACTGGGGAACTTGAGTGCAGAAGAGGAGAGTGGAATTCCACGTGTAGCGGTGAAATGCGTAGAGATGTGGAGGAACACCAGTGGCGAAGGCGACTCTCTGGTCTGTAACTGACGCTGAGGAGCGAAAGCGTGGGGAGCGAACAGGATTAGATACCCTGGTAGTCCACGCCGTAAACGATGAGTGCTAAGTGTTAGGGGGTTTCCGCCCCTTAGTGCTGCAGCTAACGCATTAAGCACTCCGCCTGGGGAGTACGGTCGCAAGACTGAAACTCAAAGGAATTGACGGGGGCCCGCACAAGCGGTGGAGCATGTGGTTTAATTCGAAGCAACGCGAAGAACCTTACCAGGTCTTGACATCCTCTGACAATCCTAGAGATAGGACGTCCCCTTCGGGGGCAGAGTGACAGGTGGTGCATGGTTGTCGTCAGCTCGTGTCGTGAGATGTTGGGTTAAGTCCCGCAACGAGCGCAACCCTTGATCTTAGTTGCCAGCATTCAGTTGGGCACTCTAAGGTGACTGCCGGTGACAAACCGGAGGAAGGTGGGGATGACGTCAAATCATCATGCCCCTTATGACCTGGGCTACACACGTGCTACAATGGACAGAACAAAGGGCAGCGAAACCGCGAGGTTAAGCCAATCCCACAAATCTGTTCTCAGTTCGGATCGCAGTCTGCAACTCGACTGCGTGAAGCTGGAATCGCTAGTAATCGCGGATCAGCATGCCGCGGTGAATACGTTCCCGGGCCTTGTACACACCGCCCGTCACACCACGAGAGTTTGTAACACCCGAAGTCGGTGAGGTAACCTTTTAGGAGCCAGCCGCCGAAGGTGGGACAGATGATTGGGGTGAAGTCGTAACAAGGTAGCCGTATCGGAAGGTGCGGCTGGATCACCTCCTTTCTAAGGATATTATACGGAATATAAGACCTTGGGTCTTATAAACAGAACGTTCCCTGTCTTGTTTAGTTTTGAAGGATCATTCCTTCGAAACGTGTTCTTTGAAAACTAGATAACAGTAGACATCACATTCAATTAGTAATACAAGATATCACATAGTGATTCTTTTTAACGGTTAAGTTAGAAAGGGCGCACGGTGGATGCCTTGGCACTAGGAGCCGATGAAGGACGGGACGAACACCGATATGCTTCGGGGAGCTGTAAGCAAGCTTTGATCCGGAGATTTCCGAATGGGGAAACCCACCACTCGTAATGGAGTGGTATCCATATCTGAATTCATAGGATATGAGAAGGCAGACCCGGGGAACTGAAACATCTAAGTACCCGGAGGAAGAGAAAGCAAATGCGATTCCCTGAGTAGCGGCGAGCGAAACGGGATTAGCCCAAACCAAGAGGCTTGCCTCTTGGGGTTGTAGGACACTCTGTACGGAGTTACAAAGGAACGAGGTAGATGAAGAGGTCTGGAAAGGCCCGCCATAGGAGGTAACAGCCCTGTAGTCAAAACTTCGTTCTCTCCTGAGTGGATCCTGAGTACGGCGGAACACGTGAAATTCCGTCGGAATCCGGGAGGACCATCTCCCAAGGCTAAATACTCCCTAGTGACCGATAGTGAACCAGTACCGTGAGGGAAAGGTGAAAAGCACCCCGGAAGGGGAGTGAAAGAGATCCTGAAACCGTGTGCCTACAAGTAGTCAGAGCCCGTTAACGGGTGATGGCGTGCCTTTTGTAGAATGAACCGGCGAGTTACGATCCCGTGCAAGGTTAAGCAGAAGATGCGGAGCCGCAGCGAAAGCGAGTCTGAATAGGGCGCATGAGTACGTGGTCGTAGACCCGAAACCAGGTGATCTACCCATGTCCAGGGTGAAGTTCAGGTAACACTGAATGGAGGCCCGAACCCACGCACGTTGAAAAGTGCGGGGATGAGGTGTGGGTAG
>NZ_CP010014.1:4020000-4070380 GCF_000877815.1 Bacillus sp. YP1
TCATAAGGAGAAAGCTTTTTTTATTGCGATATGCGGAAGTAGTTCAGTGGTAGAACACCACCTTGCCAAGGTGGGGGTCGCGGGTTCGAATCCCGTCTTCCGCTCCATTTATCCCAACGGGATATTGTAAATTGAATTGCGCCCGTAGCTCAATTGGATAGAGCGTTTGACTACGGATCAAAAGGTTAGGGGTTCGACTCCTCTCGGGCGCGCCATATCTTTTAATAGAATAGATAGGAAATCGGGAAGTAGCTCAGCTTGGTAGAGCACATGGTTTGGGACCATGGGGTCGCAGGTTCGAATCCTGTCTTCCCGACCATTTTTTTATGGGGCCTTAGCTCAGCTGGGAGAGCGCCTGCTTTGCACGCAGGAGGTCAGCGGTTCGATCCCGCTAGGCTCCACCAAAATTTTTAAAAAAAGTTGTTGACTTTGAAGAAGTGACGTTGTATACTAATAAAGTTGCTTTAACAAAGCGGACAAACAAAATGATCTTTGAAAACTAAACAAGACAAAACGTACCTGTTAATTCAGTTTTTAAAAATCGCACAGCGATGTGCGTAGTCAGTTAAACTACATTATCGGAGAGTTTGATCCTGGCTCAGGACGAACGCTGGCGGCGTGCCTAATACATGCAAGTCGAGCGGACAGATGGGAGCTTGCTCCCTGATGTTAGCGGCGGACGGGTGAGTAACACGTGGGTAACCTGCCTGTAAGACTGGGATAACTCCGGGAAACCGGGGCTAATACCGGATGGTTGTTTGAACCGCATGGTTCAAACATAAAAGGTGGCTTCGGCTACCACTTACAGATGGACCCGCGGCGCATTAGCTAGTTGGTGAGGTAACGGCTCACCAAGGCAACGATGCGTAGCCGACCTGAGAGGGTGATCGGCCACACTGGGACTGAGACACGGCCCAGACTCCTACGGGAGGCAGCAGTAGGGAATCTTCCGCAATGGACGAAAGTCTGACGGAGCAACGCCGCGTGAGTGATGAAGGTTTTCGGATCGTAAAGCTCTGTTGTTAGGGAAGAACAAGTACCGTTCGAATAGGGCGGTACCTTGACGGTACCTAACCAGAAAGCCACGGCTAACTACGTGCCAGCAGCCGCGGTAATACGTAGGTGGCAAGCGTTGTCCGGAATTATTGGGCGTAAAGGGCTCGCAGGCGGTTTCTTAAGTCTGATGTGAAAGCCCCCGGCTCAACCGGGGAGGGTCATTGGAAACTGGGGAACTTGAGTGCAGAAGAGGAGAGTGGAATTCCACGTGTAGCGGTGAAATGCGTAGAGATGTGGAGGAACACCAGTGGCGAAGGCGACTCTCTGGTCTGTAACTGACGCTGAGGAGCGAAAGCGTGGGGAGCGAACAGGATTAGATACCCTGGTAGTCCACGCCGTAAACGATGAGTGCTAAGTGTTAGGGGGTTTCCGCCCCTTAGTGCTGCAGCTAACGCATTAAGCACTCCGCCTGGGGAGTACGGTCGCAAGACTGAAACTCAAAGGAATTGACGGGGGCCCGCACAAGCGGTGGAGCATGTGGTTTAATTCGAAGCAACGCGAAGAACCTTACCAGGTCTTGACATCCTCTGACAATCCTAGAGATAGGACGTCCCCTTCGGGGGCAGAGTGACAGGTGGTGCATGGTTGTCGTCAGCTCGTGTCGTGAGATGTTGGGTTAAGTCCCGCAACGAGCGCAACCCTTGATCTTAGTTGCCAGCATTTAGTTGGGCACTCTAAGGTGACTGCCGGTGACAAACCGGAGGAAGGTGGGGATGACGTCAAATCATCATGCCCCTTATGACCTGGGCTACACACGTGCTACAATGGACAGAACAAAGGGCAGCGAAACCGCGAGGTTAAGCCAATCCCACAAATCTGTTCTCAGTTCGGATCGCAGTCTGCAACTCGACTGCGTGAAGCTGGAATCGCTAGTAATCGCGGATCAGCATGCCGCGGTGAATACGTTCCCGGGCCTTGTACACACCGCCCGTCACACCACGAGAGTTTGTAACACCCGAAGTCGGTGAGGTAACCTTTTAGGAGCCAGCCGCCGAAGGTGGGACAGATGATTGGGGTGAAGTCGTAACAAGGTAGCCGTATCGGAAGGTGCGGCTGGATCACCTCCTTTCTAAGGATATTATACGGAATATAAGACCTTGGGTCTTATAAACAGAACGTTCCCTGTCTTGTTTAGTTTTGAAGGATCATTCCTTCGAAACGTGTTCTTTGAAAACTAGATAACAGTAGACATCACATTCAATTAGTAATACAAGATATCACATAGTGATTCTTTTTAACGGTTAAGTTAGAAAGGGCGCACGGTGGATGCCTTGGCACTAGGAGCCGATGAAGGACGGGACGAACACCGATATGCTTCGGGGAGCTGTAAGCAAGCTTTGATCCGGAGATTTCCGAATGGGGAAACCCACCACTCGTAATGGAGTGGTATCCATATCTGAATTCATAGGATATGAGAAGGCAGACCCGGGGAACTGAAACATCTAAGTACCCGGAGGAAGAGAAAGCAAATGCGATTCCCTGAGTAGCGGCGAGCGAAACGGGATTAGCCCAAACCAAGAGGCTTGCCTCTTGGGGTTGTAGGACACTCTGTACGGAGTTACAAAAGAACGAGGTAGATGAAGAGGTCTGGAAAGGCCCGCCATAGGAGGTAACAGCCCTGTAGTCAAAACTTCGTTCTCTCCTGAGTGGATCCTGAGTACGGCGGAACACGTGAAATTCCGTCGGAATCCGGGAGGACCATCTCCCAAGGCTAAATACTCCCTAGTGACCGATAGTGAACCAGTACCGTGAGGGAAAGGTGAAAAGCACCCCGGAAGGGGAGTGAAAGAGATCCTGAAACCGTGTGCCTACAAGTAGTCAGAGCCCGTTAACGGGTGATGGCGTGCCTTTTGTAGAATGAACCGGCGAGTTACGATCCCGTGCAAGGTTAAGCAGAAGATGCGGAGCCGCAGCGAAAGCGAGTCTGAATAGGGCGCATGAGTACGTGGTCGTAGACCCGAAACCAGGTGATCTACCCATGTCCAGGGTGAAGTTCAGGTAACACTGAATGGAGGCCCGAACCCACGCACGTTGAAAAGTGCGGGGATGAGGTGTGGGTAGGGGTGAAATGCCAATCGAACCTGGAGATAGCTGGTTCTCTCCGAAATAGCTTTAGGGCTAGCCTCAAGGTAAGAGTCTTGGAGGTAGAGCACTGATTGGACTAGGGGCCCCTACCGGGTTACCGAATTCAGTCAAACTCCGAATGCCAATGACTTATCCTTGGGAGTCAGACTGCGAGTGATAAGATCCGTAGTCGAAAGGGAAACAGCCCAGACCGCCAGCTAAGGTCCCAAAGTATACGTTAAGTGGAAAAGGATGTGGAGTTGCTTAGACAACCAGGATGTTGGCTTAGAAGCAGCCACCATTTAAAGAGTGCGTAATAGCTCACTGGTCGAGTGACTCTGCGCCGAAAATGTACCGGGGCTAAACGTATCACCGAAGCTGCGGACTGTTCTTCGAACAGTGGTAGGAGAGCGTTCTAAGGGCTGTGAAGCCAGACCGGAAGGACTGGTGGAGCGCTTAGAAGTGAGAATGCCGGTATGAGTAGCGAAAGAGGGGTGAGAATCCCCTCCACCGAATGCCTAAGGTTTCCTGAGGAAGGCTCGTCCGCTCAGGGTTAGTCGGGACCTAAGCCGAGGCCGAAAGGCGTAGGCGATGGACAACAGGTTGATATTCCTGTACCACCTCCTCACCATTTGAGCAATGGGGGGACGCAGGAGGATAGGGTAAGCGCGGTATTGGATATCCGCGTCCAAGCAGTTAGGCTGGGAAATAGGCAAATCCGTTTCCCATAAGGCTGAGCTGTGATGGCGAGCGAAATATAGTAGCGAAGTTCCTGATTCCACACTGCCAAGAAAAGCCTCTAGCGAGGTGAGAGGTGCCCGTACCGCAAACCGACACAGGTAGGCGAGGAGAGAATCCTAAGGTGATCGAGAGAACTCTCGTTAAGGAACTCGGCAAAATGACCCCGTAACTTCGGGAGAAGGGGTGCTCTGTTAGGGTGCAAGCCCGAGAGAGCCGCAGTGAATAGGCCCAGGCGACTGTTTAGCAAAAACACAGGTCTCTGCGAAGCCGTAAGGCGAAGTATAGGGGCTGACGCCTGCCCGGTGCTGGAAGGTTAAGAGGAGCGCTTAGCGTAAGCGAAGGTGCGAATTGAAGCCCCAGTAAACGGCGGCCGTAACTATAACGGTCCTAAGGTAGCGAAATTCCTTGTCGGGTAAGTTCCGACCCGCACGAAAGGCGCAACGATCTGGGCACTGTCTCAACGAGAGACTCGGTGAAATTATAGTACCTGTGAAGATGCAGGTTACCCGCGACAGGACGGAAAGACCCCGTGGAGCTTTACTGCAGCCTGATATTGAATGTTGGTACAGCTTGTACAGGATAGGTAGGAGCCTTGGAAACCGGAGCGCCAGCTTCGGTGGAGGCATCGGTGGGATACTACCCTGGCTGTATTGACCTTCTAACCCGCCGCCCTTATCGGGCGGGGAGACAGTGTCAGGTGGGCAGTTTGACTGGGGCGGTCGCCTCCTAAAAGGTAACGGAGGCGCCCAAAGGTTCCCTCAGAATGGTTGGAAATCATTCGCAGAGTGTAAAGGCACAAGGGAGCTTGACTGCGAGACCTACAAGTCGAGCAGGGACGAAAGTCGGGCTTAGTGATCCGGTGGTTCCGCATGGAAGGGCCATCGCTCAACGGATAAAAGCTACCCCGGGGATAACAGGCTTATCTCCCCCAAGAGTCCACATCGACGGGGAGGTTTGGCACCTCGATGTCGGCTCATCGCATCCTGGGGCTGTAGTCGGTCCCAAGGGTTGGGCTGTTCGCCCATTAAAGCGGTACGCGAGCTGGGTTCAGAACGTCGTGAGACAGTTCGGTCCCTATCCGTCGCGGGCGCAGGAAATTTGAGAGGAGCTGTCCTTAGTACGAGAGGACCGGGATGGACGCACCGCTGGTGTACCAGTTGTTCTGCCAAGGGCATCGCTGGGTAGCTATGTGCGGACGGGATAAGTGCTGAAAGCATCTAAGCATGAAGCCCCCCTCAAGATGAGATTTCCCATTCCGCAAGGAAGTAAGATCCCTGAAAGATGATCAGGTTGATAGGTCTGAGGTGGAAGTGTGGCGACACATGGAGCTGACAGATACTAATCGATCGAGGACTTAACCATATTTTTGAATGATGTCACACCTGTTATCTAGTTTTGAGAGAACACTCTCAATTTGTTTGGTGGCGATAGCGAAGAGGTCACACCCGTTCCCATACCGAACACGGAAGTTAAGCTCTTCAGCGCCGATGGTAGTCGGGGGTTTCCCCCTGTGAGAGTAGGACGCCGCCAAGCAAGCTTAAACCCAGCTCATTGAGCTGGGTTTTTTATTTTATATCTGTGCCGATTTGCTTTCGTTAGTATCCATTTTACTAATATTTTTGAATCCCAATACAATCACCAGCATGATCAACATGAGAGTCATAAATAATCAAAATGCAGGTTGTACGGGAGACTCATCCAGACTCCATCCGACTGCGATTGGCATGCTGCTCGCTGCCAATGGATTGGCGGCGAGCAGCATGCCTGTCGTTTGTTCGGAAACCGGCTCGGGTTGCCAAATGGGAGAAAAGATATTACTGTCATTAAAACGATTCTTGGTTTCATCCGGATATGATAAAATGTCTCAGACTATATTTGAGCCATTTTTTTCTTCAGCAATCATCTTGCGTAATTGATAAAAATTTATTATGATACTCTTTGTATGACAACTCCTTGCCTCAATACAATATACTCAACGTTTCCCCGTTTTCCCCGGTCGTTTTTCTTTTCATTTTCTCCCGTAAAATAAAAAAAGCTCCCAATACAATAGATATGGTGCGGATTAATTTTTTACTAAAAAGGAGTCGTTATATTTGAATAATAGTTTTACATTAAAACAGCAATGGTTCGGGAATATCCGAAAAGACATTCTTGCTGGCATTTTAGTTGCGTTAGCGTTAATACCTGAAGCGATTGGCTTTTCTATTATAGCCGGTGTGGATCCAATGGTCGGTCTTTATGCGTCATTTTGTATAGCCATTATTATTTCTATTTTTGGCGGCAGACCTGGCATGATTTCAGCTGCGACAGGCTCAATGGCAGTCGTTATGGTGTCGCTGGTTGCTGATCATGGGCTTCAGTATTTATTTGCGGCTACGATTTTGACAGGTATTATTCAGGTGATTTTAGGTATCAGTAAAATTGCAAGATTAATGAAATTCATCCCGCGTTCTGTGATGATCGGGTTTGTGAATGCGCTGGCGATCCTTATCTTCTCTGCGCAGCTTCCCCAGTTTGAAGGTGCTTCTTGGAGCATGTATGCGATGCTTGCCGGGTCGTTGGTTATTATTTATGTGCTGCCGAGATTTACGACTGCTGTTCCGTCTCCGCTTGTTGCTATTATGGTGATGACAATTATTGCGGTCACTTTCCATGTGGATGTGCGGACGGTTGGTGATATGGGCAATATTTCTAGTTCATTGCCTCATTTCTTAATCCCTGATGTTCCGTTTACCTTTGAAACACTGCAAATTATTTTTCCTTATTCAATTGCTTTAGCGTTTGTCGGGTTGCTTGAATCTTTGCTGACAGCGCAGATTATTGATGAAATGACGGATACGGACAGTGATAAAAATAAAGAGAGCCGCGGACAGGGAATTGCGAATATCGTGACTGGATTCTTTGGCGGAATGGCAGGCTGCGCTATGATCGGACAATCTGTCATTAATACAAAAGCGGGCGGTCGCGGACGTTTGTCAGCATTTGTTGCCGGTGCTTTTCTGATGTTTTTAATTGCGGTGTTAAGTCATGTCGTGGTGAAAATCCCAATGGCGGCGTTAGTAGCTGTAATGGTTATGGTGTCTGTCGGCACTTTTGATTGGTCTTCCTTAAAAGGTCTCAAAAAAGCGCCGCTCACGGACTCGATTGTCATGGTTGTGACTGTGGTTACGGTTGTTGTGACGGATGACTTATCTAAGGGTGTATTTGTCGGTGTTCTTTTAAGTGCCGTGTTCTTTGTAGCAAAAATCTCGAAGCTGAAAATCGTTTCTCATGCAGAGGATCAAAAGCTTAGAACGTATCAAGTGAAGGGGCAAATCTTTTTTGCGTCAGTGACTGATCTTACGAATGCGTTTATATATCAAGAGGATATTGAGCGGGTTGTGATTGACTTAACTGAAGCTCACGTATGGGACGATTCTGGTGCGGCCGCACTTGATAAGATTGTTGCGAAGTTTAAGGAACAAGGCATTGAAGCTGAGTTAAAAGGTTTGAATAAAGCGAGTAAATCTCTAATGAAACAGATGGCATAAAATAGAGAAGCCCAGATGAATGAGATCTGGGCTTTTTTATATAACATACACTTAAGCAGCATTGATATAATAGAGAGAAGAGAAATTTTAAATAGGGGACTTGCATATGATGCTTCAGAAGCTGAACCGTGTATTGGGGAGAGTGATGCCGCTGTTGACGCCGACTAGTGTGGTGCTGGGCGTGCTGCTGTCTCAGTTTTTAAATGGGTATGAATGGGCTGTGCCTTGGATCTTTGCTTTTATTACGTTTGCAGGCAGTTTAAGCGCTAACTTTCAATCTTTGAGACATGCATTGTCTCACCCTCTCCCTATGATTCTTGCACTATTCGTTCTTCATATTTTCATGCCGCTTTTTGCTTGGGGCAGCGGCCATCTTATATTTAAAGGTGATCCTTTGACGATTACCGGTTTAACATTGGCTGTTGTGATTCCTACGGGGATTACAAGCTTGATTTGGGCAGCGATGTACAAAGGGAATGTCGGTTTGACACTTTCGATTATTTTAATTGATACTGTGCTGTCACCGCTAATCGTACCGCTGAGTCTTTCATTGCTGGCCGGCGCTCAGGTTCATATGGATGTGTGGGGAATGATGAAAGGTCTGATTGTAATGGTCGTGATTCCTTCTTTTCTGGGCATGCTGTTTAATCAGATGTCATCTCCAGAAAGAACTGCGTCTTTAAGCAGTGCGCTGTCGCCTTTTTCAAAGCTTTGCTTGATGGCAGTGATTGCGATTAACAGTTCAGCGATTGCTCCTTATTTCAAATCCATTGATTTGAGATTTGCAGGAATAGCTGTAACGGTATTCTTTATCGCGTTAACAGGTTATGCCGCTGCTTGGCTGATCGGAAAAATGATGAAAAGGCGGCAAGAGGAAATAGTCTCTCTTATATTTACGGGAGGCATGAGGAATATTAGTGCCGGCGCAGTTCTTGCCGTTACGTTCTTCCCGTCTCAGGTTGCCGTTCCTGTTGTGATTGGCATGCTGTTTCAGCAGATATTGGCTGCTTTGTTTGGCTATATGCTGAATCGTTTTGAATTAAAACCAATGTTGCAGAAAGTATAAAAAACCGCTCATAGGGTTGAGCGGTTTTTTCCGTATAGCCATTCGAGCGCGTTGATGAACTGTTTGCAGAAATACTTGCGGTGGTGCACCGCTCCTTTTTCAATTGAAAGATACAACTGGTCTTCAGTGAAGCCTTTTTCTTTTAGACTTTGATGAACTTGCTTTGTTTTTTTAAGCATATGTCGCTGAATGGATTGTTTTTCACGGCCTTCTTCACTCCCGACAGACATGAAAACACGTACAGTGCCGGGCTTTAAAGAAGTTATATGAATGGTTTCCGCTGCGTTCTCGTACCAGTATGAACCTGATATAGAGCCTATTTTCCCGAACATTGACGGATATTTTAATATGGCGAACATTGAGATGAGGCCGCCTAATGAGGCACCGATCATTCCTCTTGACTGCGGTTCCCTGGTGACGTTCCAGTTTTCTTCGATTAGCGGAATGAACTGGTTCGTTATATCAGACAGATAGTGATATCCCATTCCGCCGAAGTCCGTGAACCGATCACTGAGTGATGCAGCCGGCCAAGGTGTGTATTCATTTAGCCGGTTTTCGGGTTCGATACCGATCAGCACGAGTTTAGGCAGCCTTCGCTGTTGAAATGCGTTTTCTAATAATTCGATTTGGTTTTGGAACAAAGAACTGCCATCCTGCACGTAAACAGCAGGAAATCCCCCGCTGTCTGTGCTGTAGGAAGGAGGGAGGTACAGCGTGAACCTCCTGTTGCCGGCTTTGTGTTCTGAAAGAGATCCTTTCAAGCATTCTCCCCCTTTTTTTGCTTGAAAAGCAGATATAAGAAATAAGGAACTCCGAGGATCGCCAAAATGATGCCTGCGGGCACTTCTGCGGGCTGAAAAAACAGTTTTCCGGCAAAGTCTGCGCTTATCACAAGAAGCATCCCGATTAAACCGCTCAGTGGCAGGATATAGCGATGTTCGACGCCAGCCAGTCTCCGTGAGATATGGGGAGCAATTAAGCCGACAAACGCCATGCTTCCCGCTACGGAGACACAGGCGCTGATGATTGCTACACAGGCTACGAGCAGGATGGTTTTTTCTTTATTTGATGAAATGCCGAGGCTTCTGACTGTGTCTTCATCAAAACGAATGGTGTCGAGCAGGCGGGATTTGCCGATAAGAATCGGTATAAACAGCAGCATCCATGGGAGAACGGCTGTGATATACGTCCAGTTGGCAGACCAGATGCTTCCGTTTTTCCACACCATGGCCATTTGATAGTCTTGCGGGTCCATTTTTAAAGATAAAAACAAAGACAGGGCGCTGAATCCTGAATTGATCGCAATCCCTACCAGAATAATTCTTCCTGAATCTAAATTGCCTCTGTGCCATGCAAATATGTAAATCAGGATCGCCGCGATGAGCCCGCCTATCAATCCAAAGAGCGGCATTCCCATCGCTGCAGCTATGGATGTCACTTCCTTCTGGCCTTGGAATAAGAGCATAAACGCTACAATGCCGGCTCCTGCCCCTGCGTTGATTCCGAGAATTCCAGGGTCAGCAAGCCCGTTTCTCGTGATGGCCTGGATAACAGCGCCTGCAATGCCAAGACCGAGTCCAATAATAGCAGCCATGACAACCCGCGGCAGTCTTAAATCGAACAACAAAATTTCATACTGCGGATTCGGGTCGATTTGAAAAAGAGTGGAGAGCAGCTCAGCAGGACGAACAGAAAATGATCCGCTCGTTAAGCTGAAATAACTGACAACCAGAATCAAAGCGATGAACAATGCATATTTTTTAGCCATTTTGCTCCCCTCCTTTTCGTTTAATTAAATAAAGGAAGAAAGGTACGCCGATAATGGATGTTACGACCTCAATCGGTGTTTCAAACGGATAGTTGATAAATCTGCTTGCGAGATCACACAGGGTTAAAAAGATTCCGCCCAAAATACAGGAGCACGGAATCAGCCTGCTGTAATCAGAGCCGACGAGAAATCTCGTGATATGCGGAACAACCAACCCGACAAACGCAATTTTTCCGGCCAGCGCTACGGCACTGCCGGTTAGAATGATGACGGAAAGCATCGCCATGATTTTAATGGTTTTTTTCTTTTGCCCCAGGCTTTTAGAAATGTCGTCCCCTAATGATACAGCGGTTACCTTTTTGCTGAGAGAAATGGCCATTATAATGCCAATCAGGAAAAACGGAGCGGCAAGCTTCAGGAAATCTGGACTCATTTGATGAAGTCTGGCACTGTACCAGAAACTGAGATCCTGAGAAATTTGAAAATAAATCGACATGGCCGCTGATAAGCTGCTGAGCAGCATGCTTGTGACTGTGCCGATGATGGCGAGCTGCACGGGGGTAAATCCGTTTGGCATCATGGCGGCAAGGCCGAATACTAACACAGCTCCTAACGCTGAGCCGATAAAAGAGTATATCATCATTTCAATTGAAGATGATTGCGGGAGCAGAACCATGCAAAGCGTAATGATAAACGCTGAACCATCTGAAACACCCATAATGGATGGCGAAGCTAAATAATTGCGCGTAATGCCCTGCATAAGCGCTCCAGAAACAGCAAGGGCTGCCCCTATGAGCAGAGCGCCGGCAGCCCTTGGAATCCGGGAGTGCCATATAATTTGATGGTCTGTGTTTCCCGGATCGAAATGAATAAGAGATGTAAAAACAATATCTGTGCTAAGATGCTTTGCCCCATAAAGGATTGAAAGCAAAAGCGACAGCGTTATAGCAAATGGAGAAGTAATCAATATGATACGTGTCCACTGTTTTGAATACATACAAAAACCTACTCTGAATTAGTTTTGTGTCAATTTTTCAGCAGCCGCTTTCAGGAAACGGACTTTGCTCCAAGCTGTGCCGCCTTGTGCGAGAGGGTCCACTGAGTTGACATACACATGGTCTTCTTTGACTGCTTTAAGGCTTTTCCAGATTGGATTTTTCTCTAAATCTTTTAAGGCATCAGGTTTGTCTGCATTTTCATCATCAGAAAATTGGACGAAAATATGGTCCGGGTTCATTTCACTTAATTTTTCTAATGAAATCAGCTCTTGCGCTTTTGCAGCTTTTACTTCGTTCGGCGCCTTAAGGCCTAAATCACCGTATAGTGTGGAGTTGAAATACACCTGTTCAGGGTAAATGTAAATGTTGCCTTGTCTGATTCTGATGACAAGCGCTTTTGAATCTTTCGCTTTATCGTTGATTTTTGTTTTTGTTTCTTTTAGATCCTGTTCATAGTCTGCAATAATTTTCTTTGCTTTTTTCTCTTTTCCAGTCAGCTGGGCAAGCAGCATCATGTTTTCCTTCCAGTTTGAAGAGATATGAGAAACTGGGATCGTTGTGCCTGCTGTGCTGATTTTTTGCAGCGTTTTTTCCGGAAACTTTGTTGAAGCAAGGATAACATCTGGCTTCATTTCAAGAATCTTTTCAATATTTGGCTCCATTTTTTCTCCGGTTGGTTTGGCTTTATCAGTGATGTCTTTGAACATATCAGGGAATTTGCCGGAGAATGAAATTGCGCCTTGCGGATGAACGTCAAGCAATTTCGCGTCTTCCATTGATTCAACGCTTCCCGTAATGGCGATTTTGTCTGTCGGTACAGTTACTTCATATGTTTTATCAAGGTATTCAATTTTCTTCTTCTCAGATGCTGTGCCGCTTGCCTTGCTGGCAGTTGATTCATTTTTGCTGCCGCAAGCTGCCGCCGTCAGCGCGAGAAGCAAGATTAATAAGGTAAGAGATATCTTTTTCATCTATAGAGCCTCCTGTTCAATTGATAACTATTATCAATTGGAATTATAGAGAATGAACAGATATAACACCATGGACTAATTCCTGATTTATCATGGACAATCTCCGGATAATAAAGAAACAGTTTGCTGAACGATGCGTTCGTGCCCGCAAGCTGAGTATTCATTCCACGGATCAAGGGATAGAAGATAAACACGGTTATTCCGTACCGCGCTTAGGTTTTGCCATGCTTCTGTCTGCTGTAATTGCTGGTAGTAAGCTATGGTCTCCGGCTCTTTAAAAAGAAAAAGCATCATACAGTCAGCTTGGTAATTTGCGATATTTTCTAACGAAATCGCTTGTTCTGAAGGTGTGTCAGCCGTTGTTGCCGAGCTGAATCCTAAATCTCCAAAGAAAACTTCGCGGACACTTCGGTTATGTGCCAGATAGAAGTTTTGCTTATGCAGCCTCAAAAAGAGAAAACGCAGCCCTTGAACGTGCTGAAGTGTTTTTTTGGCGGCTGTTGTCTGCTGGTCATAATCCGCTAGCCACTTCTCTGCTTCGGATTCCTCCTTTAAAAATGAGGCAGTTTGCAGAAAGTGGGTTCTCCAGCTTTCTTCTGAAGGAAGGTACATGACTTCTGCGATGCGATTCAGGCGATCTTGTTCTTCTGGAGAAATAGAATCCATGCTGACAATCACATCTGGTTCTGCCTGTGATAACGTGTACAGGTTTTCTTCCCACTTTTCATTAAATCGGTATGCACTGAGCTGGACGGGTATATCTGTCGAATAATGCTGATAGTAGTAAGACGTCCATTTCGGATGCAGAGCGGCCGCAAAAGGTATATGGTGAAGAGGGATGAGATGGCCCATTGTGCCCCTTCCGTATGCGGCGATTTTCTTTCGGCGTTTTTTCATATAGCTTGTAGGTGAACAGCCTGTATGTTTTTTAAAGATTCTGCTGAAATAAAATTCATCTTGATAACCGGTTTGGTGTGCGATTTCTTTCAATTTGCAGTTTGATTTTGCCATGAGCCGTTTTGCCTTTGTGATTCGTGTTTTCGTAATAAATTCTGTTACGCTCTGTCCTGTCCATTTTTTAAAGCTTTCGCTGTAGTGTTTGGCACTGATTCCTGCCATTTGCGACAGCTGGGCAAGCGTAATTTTTGTATCGGCATGGGTTTCGATATAGTGTTTTGTTTTTTCGATTGCTGAATGTGTATCCGTTTGATCAGATAAACTTGCAGTAAAGAGGTCATAAATCAGGCTTTGTACTTCAATCACACATTTTAGCTGAGAAAGCTGAGACGATTCATTCCATAGTGCGGCAAGCTCTTGAAGCCGGACGGCAAGATTTTCGATATGTGAAACATTCATAAGCTTCAGTTTGGCTAATTCCGATTCTGTGCACGGTGTGAAAATATCTTGCCCGGTTTCCTTGATATAGCTTTGAAGCCTGATCATACAGGCATCTATATGTCCATCGGCTGCCGGCGTAAAGCCAAAGGTCTCGTTAGGCGGACAAACATAAAGTGTCTTTTTTTGCAGAGGATTGGTGTTTGTTCCGATCGAAATATAGCCATTTCCTTTTAAATGAAAAATCAGCACGAATGAATCGGCTAATTGCTGTTCTGAGAAGAGATCACTTGTCTTTTTTAGATATTTAATTTGTATCGGTTGATAAATCACTGCTTTTTGCACGAGTAGACCACCTTTTCAGAAGCATTCAATTGATAATCATTTTCAATAAAAATTGTACCAAATAAATGAAAGTTTTCCTATATAAAGCGGGTGGTTTTTTAGTATGAAAAAAACCCTTACTTATGTGTAAAAGTAAGGGTCTTTCGTTCGGTAAGAATATGTTACACGTGTAACATACGATGCTTACGTTCTAATAAATGAGATATTTTTTTCTTGTTTTGCTGAATTGTTGGAGTGTTTTTTCATAGCTGTTTATGATGTTCTCAATCGAAGTTCCATTTTTAATTTTTGTCCTGATCCAGCCGTTGCCTGCCAGTTTATCGAATGAACCTGTTGACAGGAACTCAAAATCCTCAGGATAGAGATCGTGTATGGTTTTAATGACTGAAAGACCCGTTTTAACGGCTTCAAACTTATCTCTGTCTGTCACATAGAGCTGCACACCGTGGCAAAGCGTTCCTTGATGTTTAGAAAACGTCGGTGTGAAGGATGCTGCCCTAAATGTAACGCCCGGCAAATGGAGGCTGTTTAATGTTTCTTCAAGTTCTGTGCTTTTGATAAAGGGAGCTCCGATCAATTCGAATGGCTTTGTTGTCCCTCGCCCTTCGGATATATTTGTTCCTTCAATCAGCCCGGTTGCAGGATAAACAAATGTGCTTTCCACCGCCGGCATGTTAGGCGAAGGGAGGACGAAAGGCAATCGGGTATCGTCAAAATCCATTTTTCGCTTCCAGTGTTTCATTTTTACCACTGTAAGATCGGCATCAATACTAAATTCTTTGTTGAACAGTAAAGCCAATTCGCCTATCGTCATCCCATGCTTCAATGGAATGGGATACAATCCGACAAATGAGGCGTATTCAGGTTCTAAGATTGGTCCTTCAATATGATTCCCGCCTTGAGGATTCGGACGGTCCAGCACCATAAATGGAATGCCGTTTTCTTTAGCGGCTTCCATTGCGTATGCCATTGTATAAATGTACGTGTAGAAACGGGTCCCGACATCCTGAATGTCAAACATTAGAATATCGACATTTTTCAGCATTTCTGGAGTCGGTTTTTTCGTTTTTCCGTAGAGGCTGTATACGGGAACCCCGGTTTTTTCGTCAATGTAAGAGCCTACTTCGTCTCCAGCCTGGGCGTCACCGCGGACGCCGTGTTCAGGGCCGAATAAAGCTGTCAGTTTGATATCTGGGTTCTCGTAAAGAATATCGACACTGCTTTTCAGAGATGCGTTTACTCCGGTTGGATTGGTGATCAGTCCGATGCGTTTTCCCTTGAGCTGTTTTTTATAGTCTGGCAAGAGCGTGTCTATCCCAGTCTGGACTTTAGGTTTTTTAGCCGTTTGATTCTTTGAATCGGGTGAAGCAGAGGCAGCGGTTATCGTTCCGAATATCATGAGCCCTGTCAGAAAAGCGAATATTGTTTTTCTCATGTGTCCCTCCTTATTAAAGCGGTCTTCCCGTTTTGATATTTAATCCGTAGCCAAATGGGTAAAGGGTGTTCCCTGGTTTCGTGACTGACGGAATGTCAACTGGAAGTGTGCCTTTAGGTTTTGCCTGACCGAATATCGCCATCACTCCGGCCGGAATATTAGGTTGAAGATAACGGCCATTTGCGTATCCTTTAAAGCCATAGACTGCAATCAGTGCCTTTGCTTCTTCGAAATTGGCTGCGTCATAGGGGTTGCGCAGGCTCATTAAGACAAATGGTTTGTTGTGCTGCAGTGCGGCTTTCATGACAGCTCTCGGAAACACGGTGGCCCATTTGCTTGAATCTGATATTGTGTCGTCGATGACACCGTCGTTGACGACAGGGTCATTTTTGACGACATAGGAGCCGGTAATGATATAATCAGCCTCTTTTACTTGTTTTTCATGCTCGGCCTTAAATACTTGGTTGGCAAAGTTCATTTTGCTGAGGGATACGGGTTTGATTTTCTTCCGCTTGATGAGATCGTGAATGGTTTGTTCGATTGAAGCAGTTTGTTCTTCGTAAGGTGCCACAATTAAGATTCGGCTGCCTTTTTTAGGCTTGAACGGCAAAGTGTGCTGTTCATTTTTTAATACAGTTACTGCTTTTTCAGCTATTTTTTTCTCTGCTTTCAGGTGCTGCTTGCTTCCTACGATTTTTTGGGCTTTGGCTATTTTTTCTTTTGTACTGTCGCTGTTTCGCGCTGGATACATGCCGCGTTTTATTTTCAGGGAAATGATTCTTTCAACTGATTTGTTGATTTGTTGTTCAGGAATATCCCCGTTTTTCACGGCTTCTTTCAAAGCTTGAATAACACGTGCGAATTTCTGTTCTTCTTTCATTGAAGTGACTGAGGCAGGCATTAATGCAATATCGACACCAGCTTTTACGGCCATGACCACAGCCTCTTCCTGTCCGAAATGATCTGCAATTGCCTTCATATTGAGCGCATCGGTAACGATGACCCCATTAAAGCCCATTTCCTGACGAAGAAGACCTGTCATCACTTTTTTTGAAAGTGTAGCTGGAACCTGAATGTCCGATCCATCGAGTTTGCTTTTGTAAGTGGTGTCATCAAAGGCGGGAAACTGAACATGGGCTGTCATCACCATATCAGCACCAGCATCAATTGCTTTTTGGAAAGGATAAAGCTCGACCTCACGAAGCCGTTCTTGGCCATGGGAAACGAGCGGCAGTCCATAATGGCTGTCAACGTCCGTGTCTCCATGTCCCGGGAAATGTTTGAGGGCAGACGCGATATCCTGCCGCTGCAACCCTTTCATCGTGTATAAACCGAGACGTGATGTCAGTTCTCGATTGGAGCTGAATGACCTTACGCCGATTACAGGATTATCGGGATTATTGTTAATGTCCACGACAGGGCTGAAATCTGTATTGATGCCTAAGGCAGAGAGCTCTTTCCCGATGATGCTGCCGGTCTGATACGCATTGATTCTGCTTCTGGCTGCGCCCAGCGCCATATTCCCTGGGAAATTAGTGCCCTCCCCTAACCTCGTTACAATGCCGCCTTCCTGATCAATACTCAGCATGAGCGGGATTTTTGGACTTGCCTTTTGGTAATCGTCTGTCAGCTGGACAGTTTGTTTTGTTGTTTTTACATTTTCTGCAAAAAGGATGATGCCTCCGAATTGATATTTCTTGACGAGGCTGGCGACTTCACCATTCATTTCTGTAAGGGCTTGCGGAGAGGACTCGCCTTCCTTTTGCCAATTTCTAAAATCAGGCATCAGCATCTGGCCGAGTTTTTCATCTAACGACATACGATTGACAATCTGATTGGCATCGATTGCACGTTTGGATGCAGAGGCTTCTGTCTGTCTGGCCCCGAAAAAGCATGAAAGAAAGAGAACGGCTGAAAGGATAAGCGGAAAGACAGGTCTCATAGAAACTTCCTCCTATCGTCTAATCATTCACTCCATCGCTTCATAAATCGCGGTTATGACACTTCCATAACTGCCTGTTGCAAATTGATCACCCTCAAAGACGTTTGGATTTTCTTCTGGATCAATAACTGGTGTATGCTTTTTATTTGTTAACAATGCGATGCCTAAATTGTATGCTGGATCAATAATTGTAACTGTCCCCGTCCAGCCGGTATGCCCGTAAGCATTTTCGCTGGCATGAGGGCCAAACATCCATTCCATGCTTTTACTTCCGTTCCGCCTCCAGCCAAGAGCGAATGTCGGATCTGTTGCTGAAGGTGCTGTAAACAGGTCGGCTGTTTTCTGATCAAATAAAGAAATGTTTCGGTATGAACCTTTGTTTAACATGACTTGCAGCAGTATGGCCATATCATCTGCATTTGAGAACAATCCGGCATGCCCAGACACGCCACCCATTGAGTAAAACGCTTTTTCGTCATGCACTTCTCCTTGCAGCGAGTTTGTGCGGATGTTAGGGAATTGAATAACGCCGTCACGTGTATTGCCCATGCGTTCAGTAGCTGCGAACTGTTTCGGTTTAAAGCCCTTTTGCAGCGGGTTGTACAAGGTATGCTTCAGCCTGAGCGGTTTGTAGAGCTCTTGCTCCGTGTAGACATCAAGCGGTTGACCGGTGAGTTTTTCGACAATACATCCGAGTAGCATATATCCAATGTCACTGTATACGTGCTTTGTCCCAGTTTGGTAATCGAGCGGAATTTTCGTCAAATATTCAATCGTTTTGTCCCGTTCCTGGGAATAGTACTTGCCGGCTTTTTCCGGCGTGTAAAAGTAAAAGCTTGATGGGAGCCCTGATTGGTGCTGGAGGACATCAATGACACGTATCTTGTCTTTTCCTTTTATGAGGTCACCCGGCTGATCCTTGAAACCCGGCAAATATGCAGAAACTTTTTCATAGACGTCAAGTTTTCCTTGGCTGACTAAGCGCTGCAATGCAAAATTTGTTGCGTACATTTTTGTATTTGAGGCTAAGTCAAACATCGTGCGGGTTTTCATTTTGGCCGGACGGCGCAGCAGTTCTGATCCTTCGTACTTTTTACTGTAGCCGTATGCTGCTTTTTTTATGATGCGTCCATCCTTCACCACCACAAGAACGGCGCCTGGAAATCCTGCTGCAATATCCCGTTCTATCATCTGATCTACCTTCCTTAGCTTCTTCGTCGAGAATTGTGCAGTTTCTGCATTTATGGTTTTCGGCTCAACCAAGTTGTCTGCTGTTTGTGCGAAGGTTTCATTTGGCGCAAATATCGATAGGGTTAAAATGGCACTGAATATGAACAGTGTCTTTGTTTTCACAGGCTAGCCCCTTTCTGTGCTTCTATCCCGTTTACTATCCCTAAAACAGAAACAATTTAATCGAACTGAGAAGCCATTTCATCTTTATATCCGAATGCATAGGTCAATAAAAAACCGGCCGCGTAGGAAATAAAGAGCCCAACGATATACAGGATGATTTGCGAAGGCAGGACTAGAAAAGATAGCGGCAGTCCGGAGACACCAATCGCAATGGTGGCTACTTGAAAATAAGCTTGAAAGGCGCCGCCGATTCCAGCTCCTAAACATGCTGTTAAAAACGGACGGCCGAGCGGCAGCGTGACTCCGAAAATAAGCGGTTCACCAATGCCGAGCAGTCCCGATGGAAGCCCGCCGGCGATTGCTTTCCTCAGTGTTGTTTTTTTCGTCTTCACGAAAACGGCAAAGGCCGCGCCTACCTGTCCTGCACCTCCCATAGCCAAAATAGGGAGCAGAGGATCATTGCCAATTGAATTGATCAGTTCCATGTGCACAGGCGTCAAGCCTTGATGCAGTCCGGTTACGACGAGAGGAAGGAAGGTTGCGCCCAGAATAAAGCCTGCAGCGATGCCGCCGATGTCCAGGATGGACAGTAGGCCGGATGTAATAGCATCAGAAATGAATCCGCCTAAAGGCATAAATACGACATACGTTACGATTCCGGTGATTAACAGTGAAACGGTGGGTGTGACAATGATATCAAGTGATTGAGGAATAAAACGGCGAATAAATTGTTCGGTGTAAGCAATGAATATGGCTGCGAAAAGGACGCCGATCAGACCTCCCCTGCCCGGGAGAAGCTCTTCTCCAAATAAACTGATTTTTGCGATCTCCGGATTGATAATCAAGATCCCGGCCAAAGCCCCAAGTGCGGGTGTCCCGCCAAATTCTTTCGAAGCGTTAATACCGACGAGAATGCCGAGATAAGTGAACAGCCCTGATCCAATGACTGTCAGGATAATCGCAATTTGTGAGTCTGCAGAGAGCCAGCCTGCTTGAATAATTGCTTTGGTAATCCCAGTAATTAAACCGGAAGCGACTAGAGCAGGAATAAGAGGGATAAAAATGCTGGCAATTTTACGTAAGAAAAGTTTAAAAGGAGTGGCGTTTTTTCGATTGATATCGGCTTTCTTTTTGGCCGCTGCTTCTTTGACATCGGCACCTTCTTCTGCTGACACGAGCTTTGAGAAAGCAGCTGTAACATGATTGACAACTCCTGTGCCGAGGATAATTTGTAAGGTTTCAGCTTCAACGACCCCCAATACGCCGTCAAGCTTTCTTAAACCCTGAGCATCTGCTTTGCTTTCATCGTAAGGCGTAATGCGCAGGCGTGTCATGCAATGCGTATATGAAGAAATATTGGATTTTCCTCCGCATAGCTCAAGGATTTTCTGTGCGAGATGATGGTAGTTATTTTCTTTGCTCATTAAAACCCCTCCCCTTCAAGATGCCTTATTTTATTCTCATAGATTGTATGGCTGCTCTCGTTTTATCTATATAACCGGTTGTCGTTTCATACTGCTCAGCCGCCATGCCTAAAAACAAAACATCAATTATAAAAAGCTGGGCGAGGCGGGAGGAAGTGGCTGCACTTCGAATCAAGGCTTCATTGGAATGGGCTGTATACAAAGGGACATCAGCCAGTGCGGAGACGGATGTCTGACTGAATTGTGTGAGGCTGATCGTTGTGATGCCTTTTTCCTTGGCCATGGCAAACAGTTCAATGATTTCCTGTGTCTCTCCTGAAAACGAAATGGCGAATACGATGTCGTCTTTATCTGCATTTGCGATTAAAGATGCCACAAGATGAGTGTCTGTAAACGCGGTTGCTTGTTTATGAATGCGAAGCCACTTTTGCTGGGCGTCCTTGGCGACAATGCCGGAAGCCCCGAGGCCGATAAAATGCACGGTATGAGCTTTGAGAAGCATAGAAACCGCTCGCTCAAGCTCTTTGTAGTCCATCAGGTCTGAAGTATCCTGAATGGCTTGAATGGCATTGCCGGCCGTTTTTTCGGAAATGGAGGGCAGCGGCTCGTGGGGAACAATATCCCGGTAGCCCTGAAAAGTAGGCTTTGCCAGATCGCCCGCTACTCTCATTTTTAAATCTTGAAATCCTTTCAAACCGAGTGATTTGCAGAGCCTGATGACGGCAGCGTCACTTGAATTGGCTAAGGCGCTGATTTCGTTGACCGTGCTTTCGATTGCTTTGTGGGGATGGGCTAGGATATAATCTGCAAGTTTGCGCTCGGATGGAGGGAGCTTATGCTTCATTGATTGGATGATCGCTAAACCGCCTGTGGCCATTCTAGTTCTCTCCTTATCATGGATGGGAATGTTCGATTGCTTTGTCAATGAAACCGTTTGCTTCATCGAGTAATGTCTTTGCTTGTTTCTGATCTGTGCTTGTTTTGAGCATGACGATTGCTGTTTTGACGTGATGATCGGCTTGTTCCAGAGTGTATCTTGCTGTGTCGTATGAAGCGTTTGTAAGGCTTTGGATGATGCTGATGGCGCGTTCTTTTAGTTTTTTGTTGCTAACGTTGACGTCTACCATCAAGTTTTCGTAAACCTTGCCGATTTTGACCATTACAGCGGTAGATATCATGTTTAGAATCATTTTATGTGCGGTTGCGGCTTTCATACGTGTTGATCCTGTAATGGCCTCAGGTCCGACGACAACCTCAATGCTGTGATCCGCATCCTTGCTGATGGCGGAATTTTCATTGCAAGTAAGGGCGATGGTGTGTGCTCCGACTTTGCGGGCGTATCTTAGGCCGCCTGCGGCGTACGGTGTGCGGCCGCTTGCTGCGATGGCAATGACGGTGTCATTTGAAGTGAGCTGTATGTTTCTTAAATCTTCAGCTCCTGCTTCTTCACTGTCTTCAATGCCCTCTGCTGCCTGTAAAAAGGCTTTGGGGCCTCCAGCCATGATTCCGATGACTTGATCAGGGCTTACGCTGTAGGTGGGAGGACATTCAACAGCATCCATGACGCCGAGTCTGCCGCTTGTGCCGGCGCCTGTATATATGAGCCGGCCTCCATTTTGAAACGATTCATATGCGCAGTCTACAGCTGTTTTGATGTCGGGGAGAACCTCCTGAACGGCTGCAGCGACTTTCATATCTTCGTTGTTGATCATTTTAAGGATGCCGAGAGTGTTTGCTTTGTGGATTTCAACTGTTTGACTATTGCGTGATTCCGTTGTAAGACGGTGAAGGTTTAATGGTTCTGACATGAGGATGCCCCCCTGTTTTAAAATGTTATATCTCAATATTCAGTATATTCATTGCTGTTATGATATTTCAACTATGTTTTTAAATTTTTGAAATTTTATTTCACTCAAGACTATAAGAAATGATGAAGGATCAACTGTTCTCCAAGCGGGCCGATTCTTCGCCGTCCTTTATCAAGGAACCCGCTTTTCATATAAAGGTGTTTTGCGCGTATGTTCAGATGATTGACGGCCAAGATGATTTCGTCGCACCATGGAAAATATCCGCTCACAAAAGCGGGAAGCAAAAGCATGGCTTTTTTCGCATAGCCTTTTCCGTGATGCACAGCGTTTAAAGACAGGGAGCTGAGCAGTAAAGCAAATGGATTGTTAGAATAAGAAGCAAGCGTTTCTTTTGATGCATGTAAAATGAAAAAACCGACTGGAAGGTCGTCTTTTAAGATGACAACCGGGTATCGGTCCTGTATGCCCAAAGCCTGAGACAGCACCTCTTTCGGGAGGGAGGTAAAGCGTTTGTCATCGTTGGTGAGCGTGAATGATTGAAGCTCGGGCAAGTGTTCAGGCTTATAGAAGGATAAAGAAATGTCTTGAGTCATGGGGTGGCCTCCTTACAATATGTCGTCAAGCTCGTTTTCCGAAATGACGCGGTAGCCCGCTTGTTTTAACAGTGCGGCGGTTACTCCGCTGCCGGTGATTTTTTTGCCAGAGAATGTGCCGTTATAGATAAAACCGCTTCCGCAAGATGGACTGTTTTCTTTTAATATGACGGCAGAAGCGTTGATTTCTTTTGCGTAAGCCAATGTTTTCGCGGCGCCTTCCATATATAGCTCTGTGACGTCTTCTCCTGAAGCTGTCACGATTTTCGCTGTTCCATTGAGGACATCCTCGCCAGTGCCTCCTATGATTTCTGCGGGTTCGCGTGGGGTAGAGAAGCCGCCGAGAAGTTCAGGGCAAGCCATGACTGCTTTCTTTTCATCGACTAGTTTTCTGATTTTCTCCGACGCTGCGTGAGAGCCGTTATATCTGCATTCAATGCCTCCAAGGCAAGAACTGACTAGAATCATATTGGTTTCTCCTCTCTTGCTTTGCTTGTCTCTATCATAAAATAAATGGCTTTAGTTGGGAGGCTTTTTCAGTTAAAAAAGGAGTTAAAAAGTTTGAAAATAAAAAATTTAATTTTTCTCTTTACAAACAGGGGGTGACCTGTATATAATAACTTTTGTCAGCTCGACGAGAACACAACGGCCCGTTGGTCAAGCGGTTAAGACACCGCCCTTTCACGGCGGTAACACGGGTTCGAATCCCGTACGGGTCACCATTTGGAGGATTAGCTCAGCTGGGAGAGCATCTGCCTTACAAGCAGAGGGTCGGCGGTTCGAGCCCGTCATCCTCCACCATCTTGCCGGTGTAGCTCAATTGGTAGAGCAACTGACTTGTAATCAGTAGGTTGGGGGTTCAAGTCCTCTTGCCGGCACTGTTTTTTCAAAATTTTATGTGGAGGGGTAGCGAAGTGGCTAAACGCGGCGGACTGTAAATCCGCTCCCTCAGGGTTCGGCAGTTCGAATCTGCCCCCCTCCACCATTATTGGGCTATAGCCAAGCGGTAAGGCAACGGACTTTGACTCCGTCATGCGTTGGTTCGAATCCAGCTAGCCCAGTCACAGACACCTTTGATCAAAAGGTGTCTTTTTTCTTTTCGGAAAAATCATTCCAACTTCTAACTGTTCAGTCTGTATAATAATTTTAAAAATATGTTAAGGTAGTTTATTCACGAATTACCATCTACACCCTGCCAAAAATTTGATAAACTTATTTTATAAAAAAATTGAAACCTTTTGAAACGAAGCTCGTATACATACAGACCGGTGAAGGCAGAGGTTAGATAAATATGGAAATGATGATTAAAAAAAGAATTAAACAAGTCAAAAAAGGCGACCAGGATGCATTTGCGGACATCGTAGATATTTACAAAGATAAAATTTATCAGCTTTGCTACCGTATGCTTGGCAATGTGCATGAGGCGGAGGATATTGCACAGGAAGCTTTCATCAGAGCGTACGTTAATATCGACAGTTTTGATATTAACCGGAAATTTTCAACTTGGCTTTATCGAATCGCGACCAATTTGACCATTGACCGCATTCGCAAAAAGAAGCCGGATTATTACCTCGATGCAGAGGTGGCTGGTACGGAAGGCTTGACCATGTATTCTCAAATCGCCGCAGATGGTGTTTTGCCTGAAGATGCAGTTGTGTCGCTGGAGCTCTCAAACACGATACAGCAGAAAATTTTAAAGCTTCCTGACAAATACAGAACAGTCATCGTATTAAAGTATATTGACGAACTCTCATTAATTGAAATCGGGGAGATTCTAAACATTCCTGTGGGGACTGTGAAAACGCGGATTCACAGAGGCAGAGAGGCTCTTAGAAAACAATTAAGGGATCTTTAAGTGGGGTGATGAAATGAGCTGTCCTGAACAAATTGTGCAGCTTATGCATATGCATCTTGATGGAGATATCCTTCCAAAAGATGAACACGTATTAAATGAACATCTGGAGACATGCGAGAAATGCAGAAAGCATTTTTACGAGATGGAGAAATCCATAGCGCTCGTACGGAGCACATCGCATGTCGAAGCCCCCGCGGATTTTACCGCTAATGTCATGGCAAAATTGCCTAAGGAGAAGAAAAGAGCTTCTGTAAAAAGATGGTTCAGATCCCATCCCGTTATCGCAGCTGCTGCGGTATTCATCATTTTGATGGGCGGGGGTTTTTTTAACAGCTGGCATAATGACCACAATTTCAGCGTGTCCAAGCAGCCGAATCTTGTGGTTCATAACCATACTGTGACCGTGCCAGAAGGTGAGACGGTCAAAGGTGATGTCACTGTCAAAAACGGCAAGCTGATTATTAAAGGCAAAATAGACGGGGATGTAACCGTCGTAAACGGCGAAAAGTATATGGCCTCTGCTGGACAAGTCACCGGTCAGATTGAAGAAATCAATCAATTATTCGACTGGACATGGTACAAGATGAAGTCTGCGGGGAAAAGTGTACTCGATGCATTCAGTCCGAACGGAGAAGAGTAAAGCGCGTTAGCCGCTTTGCTCTTTTTTTGCGGGCTGAGAGGGCTGGCACATTTCACTTGCTAAATCGAAATGTGGTATAATGGGCTCGCTATGTAAAGTACATATGCGTAACCCGTAAAACACAAAATACGAAATGACTGAAATCTTGGAGGACGAGGAAATGGCTTTTGAGGATATCCCTTTTTTGCAGTACCTCGGCAATGCCGTTGATATTCTCCTTGTTTGGTATGTGATATATAAATTGATTATGGTGATACGCGGCACGAAAGCGGTTCAGCTGTTAAAAGGAATTGTAGTCATCGTGCTTGTTCGTATGGCCAGCCAATATTTGGGCCTCAGCACACTTCAATGGCTGATGGACCAAGCGATAACATGGGGATTTTTAGCAATTATTATTATTTTTCAGCCTGAGCTGAGAAGAGCGCTTGAACAGCTAGGCCGCGGCCGCTTTTTTTCGAGGAGCGGCACGCCTGTTGAAGAAGCGCAGCAGAAAACGATTGAGGCCATTACAAAAGCGATCAATTATATGGCGAAACGCCGTATAGGCGCCCTGCTGACCATTGAGCGGGATACTGGAATGGGGGATTATATTGAGACCGGCATACCACTAAATGCCAAAGTCAGCTCTGAGCTGCTGATCAATATTTTTATTCCAAACACCCCGCTTCATGACGGTGCGGTGATTATGAAAAATAATGAAATTGCCGCAGCCGCCTGTTATCTGCCGCTTTCTGAGAGCCCGTTTATTTCAAAGGAACTGGGCACGCGGCACAGAGCGGCAGTCGGTATCAGTGAAGTAACAGACAGTTTGACGATTATTGTGTCTGAAGAGACCGGCGGCGTCAGTGTGGCAAAGAACGGCGACCTTCACAGAGAGCTTACAGAAGAAGCGCTGAAAGAAATGCTTGAAGCCGAGTTTAAGAAAAACACCAGAGACACTTCTTCTAACCGCTGGTATTGGAGGGGCAAGAAAAATGGATAAATTCTTAAACAACCGCTGGGCTGTGAAAATCATTGCTCTACTTTTCGCGCTCTTGCTTTATGTGGCGGTTAACAGCAACCAAGCACCGACTCCGAAAAAACCGGGTGAATCTTTCTTTCCGACATCAACAACTGATGAAGCAACTCTGACTGATATTCCGGTTAAAGCGTATTATGATGATGAAAATTACGTCGTGACGGGTGTTCCGCAAACGGTTAATGTCACGATAAAAGGCTCGACAAGCGCCGTGAAAAAGGCTCGGCAGACCAAGAACTTTGAAATATATGCTGATATGGAACATTTGAAAACCGGCACACATAAGGTTGAGCTTAAGGCCAAAAACGTGTCGGATGGGCTGACAATCTCAATTAATCCGTCTGTTACGACAGTGACCATTCAGGAACGGACGACCAAAAGTTTTCCCGTAGAAGTGGAGTACTACAACAAAAGCAAGATGAAAAAAGGCTATTCTCCGGAGCAGCCGATTGTCAGTCCGAAAAATGTGCAGATTACCGGATCGAAAAATGTCATCGATAATATTTCTCTTGTAAAAGCTTCAGTGAATTTGGAAAACGCAGATGAAACGATTGAAAAGGAAGCGAAAGTGACTGTCTATGATAAAGACGGAAACGCGCTTCCTGTCGACGTGGAGCCCTCGGTCATCAAGATTACCGTTCCGGTGACAAGCCCGAGTAAAAAAGTGCCCTTTAAAATTGAACGGACAGGAAGCCTTCCTGACGGTGTCAGCATAGCGAATATTGAATCCAGCCCCAGTGAGGTAACGGTTTACGGCTCACAGGATGTGTTGGATTCTCTTGAATTTATTGACGGCGTCAGCTTAGATTTAAGTAAAATTAACAAGGATTCCGATATCGAGGCAGATATTCCGCTTCCTGACGGTGTCAAAAAAATCTCACCGTCAAAGGTGACTTTGCATATAGAAGTCGATAGTGAAGCGGATCAGAGGTTCGAGAATGTCCCTATCAAGACTGTAGGGCTGAGCAGCTCACAAAACATTGAATTTCTTGATCCTGAATCACAAGCGATAGATGTAACGGCTAAAGGCTCTCCCACGAATATAAATAAACTGAAAAAATCAGATATTGAATTGTATGTGAATGTTTCAGATTTAGAGGACGGGGAGCATAGCGTGAAGCTTGAAGTGAACGGGCCACAGAATGTAACTTGGTCCTTGGGGCGGAAAACCGCCAAAATCAAGCTGACGTCTAAGAAAAGCAATACATCAACGAATGATAACAGCAGCAATACATCAGGGAACCAGGATGACACAGATAAACAAACAAATGATCAAAAGAACAATCAGCAAGAAGATACAAAGAACACTGATAAAAACAACAACGATCAAAACCAAGACGAAAATAAAGATCAAAACCAAGATCAGGATGAGGATGAATCCACTGCAAATTCACAATCCTCATCGGAATAAAAAAGGAGCGATTATAAAATGGGCAAGTATTTTGGAACAGACGGTGTAAGAGGTGTCGCCAATAGTGAGCTTACACCTGAGCTGGCCTTTAAAGTCGGACGTTTCGGCGGTTATGTGCTGACAAAAGACAAACAACGTCCAAAAGTGCTGATAGGCCGCGATACACGCATCTCCGGCCATATGCTGGAGGGAGCCCTTGTCGCCGGACTTTTATCCATTGGCGCAGAAGTCATGCGCCTGGGTGTCATTTCTACACCAGGTGTATCTTATTTGACAAAAGCGATGGATGCAGAGGCGGGCGTCATGATTTCCGCTTCTCATAACCCAGTGCAGGATAACGGCATCAAATTCTTTGGGGGAGATGGATTTAAGCTTTCTGATGAACAGGAGGCTGAAATTGAGCGCCTGATGGACGAACCTGAGGATAAGCTGCCAAGACCTGTCGGAGCAGACCTTGGACTTGTAAACGATTATTTTGAAGGCGGACAAAAATATCTGCAATTCTTAAAACAGACAGCTGATGAAGATTTCACAGGCATTCATGTGGCATTGGACTGTGCCCATGGCGCAACGTCATCCTTGGCGACACACCTGTTTGCTGATTTAGATGCAGATGTTTCTACAATGGGGACTTCCCCGAACGGATTAAACATTAATGACGGCGTCGGTTCGACTCATCCCGAAGCGCTCAGCGCGTTTGTCAAAGAGAAAAACGCGGATCTCGGTCTTGCGTTCGACGGTGACGGCGACCGCCTGATTGCTGTCGATGAAAAAGGAAATATTGTAGACGGCGACCAAATCATGTACATATGCTCAAAACATCTGAAATCAGAGGGCCGTTTAAAGGATGATACAGTGGTTTCAACCGTGATGAGCAACCTCGGCTTCTATAAGGCGCTCGAAAAAGAAGGCATCAAAAGCGTACAGACAGCTGTCGGCGACCGCTACGTAGTAGAAGCAATGAAAAAAGACGGCTACAACGTCGGCGGAGAACAGTCAGGACATCTTATTTTCCTTGATTACAACACGACAGGGGACGGATTATTGTCTGCTATTATGCTGATGAACACTTTGAAAGCAACAGGCAAGCCGCTGTCAGAGCTTGCAGCTGAAATGCAGAAGTTCCCGCAGCTGTTAGTCAATGTGAGAGTGACTGATAAATATAAAGTTGAAGAAAATGAAAAAGTAAAAGCAGTTATTTCTGAAGTTGAAAAAGAAATGAACGGCGACGGCCGGATTTTGGTGCGCCCTTCTGGAACTGAACCGCTCGTCCGTGTCATGGCTGAAGCGAAGACGAAAGAGCTGTGCGATGAGTATGTCAATCGCATTGTTGAAGTCGTCCGGTCAGAAATGGGATTAGAGTAACGAAGTCTATTATCAGAGAGTGAACAAGACAAGCGAGGTTTACATAAGATAATTGTGAGACATACGGCAAAGTTGTTTAAAAAACAATTGACCGTTTATGCCACATGTTGTAAAATCAAGCTTGTCTTGTTCTTATTTTCTCAATAGGAAAAGAAGACGGGATTATTGCTTTACCTATAATTATAGCGCCCGAACTAAGCGCCCGGAAAAAGGCTTAGTTGACGAGGATGGAGGTTATCGAATTTTCGGCGGATGCCTCCCGGCTGAGTGTGCAGATCACAGCCGTAAGGATTTCTTCAAACCAAGGGGGTGACTCCTTGAACAAAGAGAAATCACATGATCTTCCAAAAAACATGTAGGAGGGGACGATTGAAAGTCCCCTTGAAATTTGACTTTCTTCGTCTCCTTTTACAATCTTAGGAGGAAGAAAAATATGTGTGGAATCGTAGGTTATATCGGTCAGCTTGATGCGAAGGAAATTTTATTAAAAGGGTTAGAAAAGCTTGAGTATCGCGGTTATGACTCTGCTGGTATTGCTGTTGCAAACGAACAGGGAATCCATGTGTTCAAAGAAAAAGGACGCATTGCAGATCTTCGTGAAGTTGTGGATGCCAATGTAGAAGCGAAAGCCGGAATTGGGCATACTCGCTGGGCGACACACGGCGAACCAAGCTATCTGAACGCTCACCCGCATCAAAGCGCACTGGGCCGCTTTACACTTGTTCATAACGGCGTGATCGAGAACTATGTTCAGCTGAAGCAAGAGTATTTGCAAGATGTAGAGCTCAAAAGTGACACCGATACAGAAGTAGTCGTTCAAGTAATCGAGCAATTCGTCAATGGAGGACTTGAGACAGAAGAAGCGTTCCGCAAAACACTTACACTGTTAAAAGGCTCTTATGCAATTGCTTTATTCGATAACGACAACAGAGAAACGATTTTTGTAGCGAAAAACAAAAGCCCTCTATTAGTAGGTCTTGGAGATACATTCAACGTCGTAGCATCTGATGCGATGGCGATGCTTCAAGTAACCAACGAATATGTTGAGCTGATGGATAAAGAAATGGTTATCGTCACTGATGACCAAGTTGTCATCAAAAACCTTGATGGTGACGTGATTACACGTGCGTCTTATATTGCTGAGCTTGATGCCAGTGATATCGAAAAAGGCACGTACCCTCACTACATGTTGAAAGAAACGGATGAGCAGCCTGTTGTTATGCGCAAAATCATCCAAACGTATCAAGATGAAAACGGCAAGCTGTCTGTGCCTGGCGATATCGCTGCCGCTGTAGCGGAAGCGGACCGCATCTATATCATTGGCTGCGGAACCAGCTACCATGCAGGACTTGTCGGTAAACAATATATTGAAATGTGGGCAAACGTGCCGGTTGAAGTGCATGTAGCGAGTGAATTCTCCTACAACATGCCGCTTCTGTCTAAGAAACCGCTCTTCATTTTCCTTTCTCAAAGCGGAGAAACAGCAGACAGCCGCGCGGTACTCGTTCAAGTCAAAGCGCTCGGACACAAAGCCCTGACAATCACAAACGTACCTGGATCAACGCTTTCTCGTGAAGCTGACTATACATTGCTGCTTCATGCAGGCCCTGAGATCGCTGTTGCGTCAACGAAAGCATACACTGCACAAATCGCAGTTCTGGCGGTTCTTGCTTCTGTGGCTGCTGACAAAAATGGCATCAATATCGGATTTGACCTCGTCAAAGAACTCGGTATCGCTGCAAACGCAATGGAAGCTCTATGCGACCAGAAAGACGAAATGGAAATGATCGCTCGTGAATACCTGACTGTATCCAGAAATGCTTTCTTCATCGGACGCGGCCTTGACTACTTCGTATGTGTCGAAGGCGCACTGAAGCTGAAAGAGATTTCTTACATCCAGGCAGAAGGTTTTGCCGGCGGTGAGCTAAAGCACGGAACGATTGCCTTGATCGAACAAGGAACACCAGTATTCGCACTGGCAACTCAAGAGCATGTAAACCTAAGCATCCGCGGAAACGTCAAAGAAGTTGCTGCTCGCGGAGCAAACACATGCATCATCTCACTGAAAGGCCTAGACGATGCGGATGACAGATTCGTATTGCCGGAAGTAAACCCAGCGCTTGCTCCGTTGGTATCTGTTGTTCCATTGCAGCTGATCGCTTACTATGCTGCACTGCATCGCGGCTGTGATGTGGATAAACCTCGTAACCTTGCGAAGAGTGTTACTGTGGAGTAATAAATGTTTAACCCCTTTGGATAAGATTATCTAAAGGGGTGTTTTTATGTCCAAAAGCGAAAGAACGTCTACAGTGGAAAAATGGATTAAAGAAGTTGATGGTACAGGACCCGACTATCGATCGACCATGGCTATAGATTTAAGATGTTTCCTCATTAGATCGGTCAATCAGGTTAAAAGGCATTAAAACTTGGAGAGAAACTGCTTTTGCCTAACTGAGTTTTCTAATGTTAATACAGATATAAGAGAGCAGTTCCTCATTAAGATACGCTTTTGATAGCAGTTGGAATTTAGCATGCTAGAAATCCGAAAACCGGAGAGCCTATTGGAATGATAACGTGTTTTTTTATTGACAATTAATAAAGGGCAAAGAATTCTAGAAGTCGCACTTACAATGTACTTGTGGGATTAGGTTTTAAAGTTCATTCTTTTTTTATTGAGTACATTCCGGTTAAAGTTGAAATGATTCAGTAAAGGACACGCCATAAATAAAAGGTAGCGTATGATTGCCATTCTTTCCATGGAACCGATATTTCTAAGATTTCATCTTTCGTAGGCTTTCGGTTCATATTACGTAATATTTTTATCGAATGAATAAGACCCACATCATCGATTGGAAAAGCTGTCGGGAACCTAAGGCAGCGCATTAGAACATAATTGGCTGTCCAAGGACCGATTCCTCGTATTTTAATTAAGTTTTTTTCAGCATCTTTAAAGTTCATTTTCATTAATTTTTCCCTCGATAATTCTCCACTTGCCATTAATCTGGCTATTCCAATGATATATTCACTTTTTTTCACCGTCATTTTAATATCTGCCAGGTCGGTAGGGGTTAACCGTGCAATTCGCTCGTACGGTGGGAACACCCAATACTTTTTACCATTCCATTCAATAGAATCGCCAAATGCTTCTACAAATTGCTTCTTTAAGGAGTACGCGAAGGCTAAGTTAATTTGTTGCCCTAAAACTCCCCAACATAAAGCTTCAAATAAATCGGGAATGCCGATCACTCGCAACCCATAAAATTTTCGGGCAGGCATTTTAAGTAATGGATCTGCTTTTGCCATTTCATAAAATGGAGTTAAATCGTTATCAAGATCAAACCATTCATGAATATATTTTACAATCTCTTCCCGTTTCCACTGCTCAACAGGTCTAGAATCGTTTAGGAATTGAACAATCATTTGTTTATTATTGATTACGCTTACCTGCACTAAGGACCGAATTTCCCCAATGGCTATAACTTTTGTAATGATATTGTTCTCTATTTCATACATGCATTCATTTTTTTCCCTGGTTAGGTAGCCAAGGTTCGCATTCATGTCGAAAATTTCAGGTAATGTAATGACAATAACATCATTGACTTCATGCCATGTCACTTTTTCATTCTCCTTATCTTAAATAATTATAAGAAAACTCACGCTGGTTGAAATTAGTTTATCACATAATCATCTTTACTCATTTTGTTATCTTGCTATTACATTCTAACCACCTTATTTTTTTCTATTTATGAGGTTATAGTGTAGTTATCAAGAATGCTAAACGGGAGTAGATAAAAATGGCCCAAGATATAAAAAACGCGTGTCGAAAATTTAAATTGGGATTCAATTCAAAGAATTAGATGAGCATTGTAAGGAGAGGTGAGATAAATGCCGGATAGTATCAATAACGGACATAAAGAGAGCCATGATCATAGAATTTCGAATGATGCAGAAATGATAACAGATGAAAAGTGGCAAGCAATTATAAATAATGATGCAGCGTACAATAATCAATTTTTCTACGCTGTTAAATCGACAGGGATATTCTGTAAACCATCCTGTAAATCTCGCGTTCCGAAAAAAGAAAATGTATGTATCTTTCCAAACACAGAACAAGCTCTCCGCGCAAATTTTCGCCCTTGTAAACGTTGCAAGCCCACTAATGAAAAAATGCCTGATAGCGAGTGGGTTGATTTAATTACTGAATACATTGATAAAAATTTCACAGAAAAATTAACGCTAGAATCGTTAGCAGATATTTGTCATGGGAGTCCGTATCATATGCATCGAACATTTAAAAAAATTAAAGGCATTACGCTGGTTGAGTATATACAACAAGTTAGAGTACACGCGGCTAAAAAGTATTTGATTCAGACAAATAAAGCGATTGGAGATATCGCTATATGTGTGGGTATAGCTAACGCGCCTTATTTTATTACTTTATTTAAAAAGAAAACTGGACAGACACCAGCACGATTTCGTCAAATGAGTAAAATGGAGGAAACGTACAATGGAAACAAATAAACCAACCCTTTATTGGTCTTTACTAATGTTCAAGGATTGGAATTTTTATATTGCTTCAACTTTAAAGGGGCTTGTGTTTGTAGGTTCACAGAACAAACCAATCGAGGAATTGTTCGAATGGGCTAGGAAACGCTTTCCGGGAAGTCTTCTTGTTGAAGATGATGATAAGCTTGAACCCTATGCCGTTGAAATCACTCAATATCTAGAAGGAAAGCGGAAAAACTTTACTGTTCCAGTTGAGTACGCCGGTACGCAATTTCAGCTAGCCGTCTGGAATGCACTTTGTGAAATTCCTTATGGACAGACGAAATCCTATTCCGACATTGCAAATGATATAAATAAACCAGCAGCTGTTCGTGCTGTAGGTGCGGCTATTGGGGCTAATCCGGTATTAATTACTGTACCGTGCCATCGTGTAATAGGAAAGAATGGCTCATTAACTGGCTATCGGGGCGGATTTGAAATGAAGACACTGCTCCTCGATCTGGAAAAGCGAGCTTCATCTGAAATGGATGTTCCTCATTGAAAGTGAATCATCTATAATGGGTTGGATTCTTTTAGAGGAAAGTAAAGACCAGTTTACTGATAAACTTGACAACTTTTAAAATTTAGCATATCTTATACGTAACTTAATAATCGATGCAGATGTTTATTTTTCCTTTTAAAATATGTAGGCCTTTAGCATTCTTTTCATATTTCATTTTAAATATTGATAGGATGAAAAAGTATCCTAATAAAAAAGGAAGAGAACATGAGTCGATTTATTTGATAATCAGGACTATATTAAAGGAAATGAAAACATAGCATAAAGTAAAGACCAATAATAAGGTAGCTCTTCAAAAAACTTCGCTGAAGTTAGTTGAAGTGAAGCCGACAATTTTCAGGATTCAATGATCTAACATAATCATTGAAATTTTGAAGTTGTCGGCTTTTTTGTTGGAAAAAAATAGAGATAAATAAAAATTGAAATAAATAATAGACAAATATGATCTGATTGAAAGGTCTTTTGACCAATAATGAGTTTTAAAAAAGGGAGAATTTAGAATGTTAGTTTCGCTGAGTTTGTCATCATTATTAACATTATTTTTTATTATGCTTATGGCTTCTGGGATTAGTGGACTATTGTTTTTACATCCGCGAGTACCCTTGAGTTTTGTTCGCATTCATATTGGGATCTTGGCTTTACCACTTTTGGTTTCCTTACTGATTCTTGCCAATAGTGGTGTGAGTGGAAATGTTGGCCCTTGGCACTTAGATTCCTTAGCTTGTTTAATGACTTTCTTTGTTCTTGCAATTGGATTCATCATTCAGCGTTTTTCTGTACGTTACTTAATGGGGGATCGATCTTATCGAAAATATTTTACGCTTTTTACTTTCACAACAGGAGCTGCTTCAATGACATGGTTAAGTGGTGATCTCCGCTTGATGGTTCTATTTTGGGGAGCGACTCTTGTTGGATTAACCTTACTTATTAGGTTAAACAGTGCTTGGCAAGTGGCTAGTGAAGCAGCCAAAATTTCTGGCCGGTTATTTTTGTTAAGTTGGTTTTCTTTGTTTTTTGCGATGATGTGGCTTTTTCATGCTACAGGTCAATGGCAGCTATCATTGGTTGTAACAAATGAAAGTTTAGCTGGGCTGGGAGAATGGGAGAGAACAGGGATTCAGCTATTGATTGTACTGGCGGTGATCATTCCTGCAGCTCAATGGCCGTTCCAAAGATGGTTGGTTGAGTCTATTGTTGCTCCCACCCCAGTTTCTGCAATTATGCATGCAGGTTTAGTAAATGCTGGAGGAATAATACTAACTCGATTTTCACCTCTATTTCATGGTGGTATCGCTTCGATTATCTTACTTCTGCTTGCTAGCATTTCTGTATTGATTGGAACTGGAATTAGTTTAGTTCAGGTTGATTATAAACGCCAGTTAGTAGGCTCCACGATTGGACAAATGGGGTTTATGCTCATTCAGTGTGCATTAGGCGCCTATATAGCAGCCATTATTCACCTTATTTTACATGGTTTATTCAAGGCTACGTTGTTTCTACAGGCTGGTTCAGCAGTAGGGCGTCATGAAGTATCGACTCGCACTAATGAAAGAACATCCTATTTATGGGTCATGGCTGGTCGGATTTTATCCTTAGTTATAGGTGTTGCTTTTTGGCTCACTGCTCCTGGAGACGGGTATCACTTAATCAGTGCGCTGATCTTAGGGTGGTCATTGTCCGTTTCTTGGGATCAGCTTGTCGCTTTTGGAGAGGGCCGAATTGGCCGGATTGCCGGTTTAACTGTTTTAGGAGGAGCAGCCCTCGTATATTTTATCATTCATCACCTTTTCTATAAGTGGCTGCATACAACCATTTTTCAAAGTGTTCAACCTCCAATGTCAGCTGTCATGATTGTCGTATGTCTCTTACTCTTTGGCAGTGCTTTAGGTACGTGGGTTGCTCGTCATCGTTCTTCCGTTTTTTTCGCGGTACTCTATCTTTGGTTAGTCCGATTAGGTGAAGCAAAACCAAAGTCAGTAGAGAGTCACCCAGACTACCTTAAACAATATATTTCATAAGGAGCTAATCTGAGATGGGCATTACATCCGTATTAACGAAAGATAATGTAAAAAAGATAGATACAGATATTGATGTTCAAGAAAGGGATCTTAACGTTTTCATTACATCTGCCAGCCGAGTGATTGCGCCACTTTGGCCTATTTCTACATTTGCTGCACGTAATCCGTGGATGGGACTTGAAAACCAACCTTTTGATCAGGTTGCAAGTTGGTTGAAAAACACTCGCGATGTTGATATATACCCTAGTGCGTCTATGATCCGTTCAGCAAAGAATAAAGGTGAGATTGATGAAGATTTTGTGGAAATGGGGCTGCAGCGTTGGCTTGATTCACATTCCTATCACATCCCACGGGACGTAGCAGAGCGATTTTGTCATGCTGCATTAAAGTTAGATCCCCTGCCTTCCGACCTTTTATCATCACATGAGCTGGAGAAATTAGTAAGTGAATGTAGTGGATTGGATCATATCGAGAATGTGTTTATGCAGCCACTAAGTTCGTATATAGAGAATCAAGATGGTGAAAGGCTAGTCAATATACTAGATCATCATGTCATTAAATGGAGTAAATTATATCTTGATGACTCTCAAGCGGGTTGGACAATGCCTAATCGTGAGGAAGGTTTCTATCGTGCTTGGCAGCATCTTATTCAATATGATCCAGCACTTAGCAAAAAGCAGCGAGAAAGGGTAAAAGGTTGGCCGAAAGAGGCACATTTGGCTTTACAAGAAGCTTTATTCGCACTAGAAATCCCAGAGTCAGAAATCCAGACTTATCTTGAAGGTCATTTACTTTCATTACCTGGATGGGCAGGGATGATGCTTTGGCGCTCCCAACAATCGAGCCACGAACATGCACTACTAACAGAATATTTAGCGGTTCGAATATCCATGGAGTGGGCTCTTATAAAGCCATACTTACCTTTGACTAATGAACGATCTAAGAAAACAATTTCAATTGCTCCCCTTATAGCAGCTTGGATTCATTGGGGTGGGCTTACATTAGAAGAATGGTCACAGATGACGGCCAGTGAACAAAACGAATATTTATCATTTGCCTACAGCTTTGATGAGAAACTTCGCAAGAAACTTTGGTTAGAAGCTTGGGAACAAACGTACACTGATCGATTAAGCCAGAAGATCATCTCGAAACAACGTGAAACCGGCCGTGAAAAATCTGCATTAGCTCAATTAGCATTCTGCATCGATGTACGATCAGAACCTTTTCGTCGTCAACTAGAAAAAGAAGGCCCGTTTGAAACGATTGGTATTGCTGGTTTCTTCGGGGTGCCGATTGCAACTTGTGAACTTGGCAGTAAACACAGTCATGCTTCCTTGCCGATCATACAAAAACCGCAAAATAAAATAAAAGAGTTCGCAGATGAGGATGTATTCAAAAAATACAATCAACGGAAGCAAGCAATTCATTCTTTAAGCCATACCTTTAAAACGATGAAGCAGAATGCGCTTTCGAGCTTACTACTGCCTGAGCTAAGTGGACCTTGGCTTACTCTGCAAATGGCAGCCCGTAGCTTTGTGCCAAGAAAGGCGGGTCGTTTCATTCGTAATCTCCGTGAGGCTTGGTTACGCAAACCTGATACAAAACTCTCGCTTCATCATGATGCTACAGAGGCAGAAATACCTGTGGGTTTTACTGATGAAGAAAAAGTGAACTATGCTCGCCAAGCATTAAAAATGATGGGGTTAACAGAGAACATCGCACCATTGGTCGTGATTTGTGGGCATGGCAGTCAAAGTACTAATAATCCTTATTCTGCAGCCCTTGATTGTGGTGCCTGTGGTGGAGCGGCCGGTGGATTCAATGCAAGAGTTTTAGCTGCTTTATGTAATCTATCAGAGGTACGAGAAGCTCTTTTAGCTGAAGGAATTAAAATTCCTGAGGATACAGTTTTTGCAGCAGCTGAACATAATACAACAGTAGATGAATTACATTGGCTTTATGTACCAGAGCTTTCCGAAGCTGCACAAGAAGCATTTGAACAAATTGAAGCCGTTATGCCGAAAGTGAGACATCATGTAAACGCAGAACGTCTAGCCCAATTACCGAATTTCCAATCGAAGCTAAAAAATCCGAAGGCTGAGGCAAACCGATTTGCGGAAGATTGGAGTGAGATACGTCCGGAATGGGGACTGGCTCGTAATGCCGCTTTTATTATCGGTAAACGTGAATTAACTCAGGATTGTGATTTGGAAGGCAGAGCCTTTCTCCATAATTATGATTGGAAGCAGGATGAAAGCGGTGAACTCCTAGCAAATATTATTGTAGGACCTGGAACTGTAGCCCAATGGATTAATTTACAATATTACGCATCAACGGTAGCACCTCATTATTATGGCAGCGGAAATAAAGCAACTCAAACCGTTACTGCAGGTCTCGGCGTTATGCAGGGGAATGCAAGCGATTTGTTAGCCGGACTGCCTTGGCAATCCGTCATGGAATCAGATCACGAGGCCTATCATTCTCCTCTTCGTTTATTGATACTCATCCAAGCACCTAGAGAATATGTAGAACGGTTATTAAATCATGATTCAGCATTTCTGCAAAAAGTTCAAAATGGATGGGTCCGACTGGCTAGTCTTGATCCAGAAGGATGTTGGGAAAGCTGGTAATGATGAATCTAAGCATTTATCAAATGGATTTGTTACTCAATACAAAAATGATAAACATAAGGAAGAGGTGTGCTGTATGAATGTAAACCAAAATAAAAAAGTATTATTTTTGACGGATATTGAAAACGGTTTGGAGCCTATTTTACAAGAAGCGACTAACACTTCTGCAGAGAATATGTTGACTATACAAAGCTATGGTGCCAGTATTTCACATCCTTATGGAGAAATCATGAGGTCTGTTATTTTTGCGATTTACCAGGAAGATGTTGAGGAGATTTTTGTAGTAGGAACAAAAGATAAGAAGACTTCTGCAGGTAATGGACTAACTCAACTTGAAACAATGAAAGATAAAATACAAACATTGGATTATCTGTTTCAAAATTGCAAGCCTGAATTTTTAGGTGGTACGGTCGATGAATGGCTAAATGAAAATAGCAGTGACACCATTGAAAAAAGTGTTGATATGATTCGACATCATCCCCTAGTGCCGTCATATGTTAAAGTTAGAGGTTTATTCGTTAATCATAAGGGTGGAAAACCCTCAATCGCGGAGGTTCCTGATGTTAAAACAGGTCAAGCCATGCCTGATCATTGCTTGTCATGATGAAATGCAGGTTTAACTTCTAAACGCACCCATATATGGAGAAAGCAGTTCTAAGGAGATTGTATGAGCGCTAATTTAACTGATTTTGTCACGAAAACAATAGAGGAAATGAACTCGTTTGATCGTGAAAATATGGAATGTATAAAAAAACTAATTAGAAAAGCAATTGATTTTTATCATCTAAAGTCTTATGAAGAAGTTGAGGAAACCCATTCAGGAAATGTTCGATTTTTGCATGTCCACTCTATGATGGAAGAAAATATGTTATCCAAAATGATAGTGGTCACAAGAAACGGTAAAACTGATTTGGATATTGAAGGTGTATATGAAGGATATGTTGTAAGAGAATATTAATGAGACGAAATCACAAATAGAATATGCCAATTTTTTTGCTCAGGAGATGTATTAGATATGAAAAAGTCTAAGGGTTCTATTGAATCAGAGATCAGTAAGTCCATTACTCAATGGGAGAAGGATTATCTTGGGCGGGGGTCTGTATCTGTTAAGACTGATATACTGCGGGACATGATCATCGTCAATTTAAAAGGGATTTTAACACCAGCCGAATATGTAGTTTGTGGATCAAAAGAGGGTATGTTATCTATCAAACAAACTCGTTCAGAGTTAGTCGAATCAGGTATAGAAGGCCTTAAGGATATTATCTTAAAAATAACCGGAGAAAAAGTGAAAAGTTTTCATACTGATTTAAGCTCCCGGACAGGTGAACGAGTGATGGTATTTAAATTATGTAATGATCTAGAGAAAAATTTGGAAAAGATCTTATAATCTAAAGAAAATAAATGTTTTGACGGTGTGGAATTTGTTGTGAATTGAACATAAAGAACTGCCGATTCTTTTGTTTTACAATTATGGTATCATTGATAACTTTTATTCATATCCTAAGCGGACATAAAGAGATGTCAATTCATAGTACACTGTCATGTTATTCCTGTCGAAAGATCTAACATCCGCTGTTGTTATGAGCGGATGTTTTTTTACATCTATTTTAAATACATGAATTTGATGCTGGTGATTAGTCACTTGAACAATATTTGAAAACATCCTTGTCACCTGCCGGGTTTCCCCAAGTGTTTAGTGACATGATTATGAGACCAACTTCGTAAAGCTTGCTGATAAATTTAAGCGGTGAACAAAATTGATATGCTGTCTTCAGTTTCATTTCACGGAATTAGTCAGAGATAAACCTTTAATTAAATATATCCAAAAAACGGATTGACATATCGAAATATAACGATATAATAATCGATATGGAACCAATTGAAGTATTCAAAGCCTTATCAAATGAATCAAGGCTGCAAATTTTACAATGGCTGAAGGAGCCCGATCGTCATTTTGCACCCCATGAAGGGATTGATATGAACACAATCGGGGTATGTGTCAGTCAAATAACAGACAAATTGAAAATGACGCAATCGACAGCTTCTCAATATCTTACCATCCTTTTAAGAGCCGGCCTAATTAAGGCGGAGCGAATCGGAAAGTACACGTATTATAAAAGAGATGAAGAAGCCATTGGGAAACTTGCTGACTTTCTTAAAACAGAGATATAAAAATAAACATCAAAAGATGTTTATTTTTACACCATACATATCGACATATTACGATGTGTTTATTTTTTTATAATAACATATCGATAATTCGTGATATGTTTATTAATAATTAAGGAGTGAATGTTTTATGTCTAACACTTGGAAAATTTATATTTTAGCCATTGTCAGCTTTTTAGTTGGAACCTCAGAGTACATCATTTCCGGAATTTTGGATCAAATTGCTCATACTCTCGGGATCACTTTAGCTGCCGCGGGCCAGTTTATTACCATTTTTTCACTTGTATATGCTCTTTCTACACCCGTACTTATGGCGTTGACAGCAAGTATGGATAGACGCAAATTGATGATGTATGCCCTAGGTTTGTTTGTGTTCGGTAATGTCCTGGCTTTTGTACTGCCTGGTTATGGATGGTTTATTGCAGCGCGGATCATTATGGCGATGGGAGCAGGTGTGGTTGTTGTCACCGCATTAACGATTGCGGCTAAGATTGCATCGGAAGGGAAGCAGGGCAGTGCCATCGCTACGGTCGTGATGGGATTTACCGCTTCTTTAATCATTGGTGTTCCGCTTGGAAGAATGATAGCAGTAGCATTAGGCTGGAAGTCTGTATTTGGAGCAATTGCTTTGTTGGGATTGATCGCAATGGTCGTTATTTTCTTTACTCTTCCGTATACTGAAGGGGATAAGCCTGTGCCTTTGCTTCAACAGCTTGCTCTTTTCAAAAAACGGAAAGTTGCTATGGGATTATCAATCACTTTCTTCTGGCTCGGGGGATATTCTGTTGCTTACACTTATTTGTCACCGTATCTCTTGAACATCTCAGGTATAAATGGCAAGCTGCTTAGCGGTGTTTTGCTTATATTTGGAATTGCCAGTTTGGTTGGATCAAAGTTTGGGGGATATAGCACCGATAAATGGGGAGTACCCTTTACACTCGTTGGCGGGATGACATTGCATATCGTCACACTGATTCTGCTGTCACTTGTCACTCATTCCTATATCGGAGTGTTGGTGATTCTCATATTATGGTCGTTTGCCGCATGGTCCACCGGTCCGACACAGCAATTTCACCTGGCTACAATAGAACCGGAAATGTCAGGTGTTTTGCTTAGCATGAATCAGTCAATGATGCAATTCGCCATGGCGGTCGGCGCAGGTATAGGAGGGGTTTTTGTGGAAAACGTATCATTGGCCTCGATTACCTGGGTTGGTGCGTTAGGGGTTATGATTGCCATTATTGCATCATTGCTGATTTTCAATTCGCAACCGAAACAAGCGCTAAAAGATATCAATCAATAATTTCGAAAGATCTAACATCCGCTCGTTATACAAGCGGGTGTTTTTTTAAAAAGCTCAAGTAGAAGGCACACTGAAGCTGAAAGGGATTTTTGCCGACGGAGAGCTGAAGCACAGCAAGTTATAATATACTAGGAAGGGAAATAACGGTATGGCGGAAGGGTTCTAGCGCTTCTCGCCTGTAAGATCATTACTTTGAGGATGTGTCATCGTGAATCAAAAGACGTACATTGAAATGAGCAGGACATCGCAGTACATCAACAAAATGAGAGAGTATTCAGTGCTAATTGATGGGGCTGAGATGGGAACTATCAAAGATGGAGGAAGGCTGCGAATTGATTTACCGCCTGGTGAGCATGTTATTCAAGTGAAGATTGCTTGGTGTACAAGCCCAACTTTGAGGTTTACTTTAGCGGAAGGAGAAGTGTTGAAGTTTAGATGCGGAAGTCCGCTTCGAGGTTGGAAATTGCTTTTGGCACTTTTTTCTGTTTTGGCCCGTCCTGAAAATTATCTGTTTATTGAGCAGGAAGAAGAGAAAAAAGCTTTGTGGTGACTTTGTGTGAAAGAATACCGCTGAATTACGTTTTGTATTTAAGTGGAAGCTCTCTCCTTGGAAGGCTGAGATAAGAGATTCTCGTCTATTCTTTTTCTTTCTCCTATAAAATTTATATAATAGGGAGAAAGAAATGGGGTGAACAGCATATGTTTAAAAAAATCATCAAAACGATTAAGTACCTCTCAAGCAGTTCTAGTGACCGATATCGCAGACACCGGCATTACAGCAGCAGTCGGCGCAGACATTATCGCAGCTACAGCAGCAGTTCGGGCAAAAGAAGACACTACGACCGTTATGGCGGCAGTCATCGTTACAAACGCCGGAGCTACAGCAGCAGTTAATCCAAAAAAAGTTCTTGTTCCGCTTTTGGGACAAGGGTTTTTTTATGTGACCGATTGAATGGCCCGGTTTAGATCCTCGCGAATGGAAGCGGTGTGCTGATACTCTTCCTCAATGCCCAATAATCTTTTCAGCAGCAAGGTTACTTCCTTTGTCAGTGTTAATTCCTCCAGCCAAGTGCCGTTTTTCTTCTTTTTTCCTTTATATTGAGAGTACAGCAGGAATAACAGCGTTTCTCCGAGATCGAAGAAGTCATCCTGTTTTCGTACCTTTATTTCCTCCATTTCTTCAGGAGTCAATTGTTTGGCAAGGCCGAAATCGATGAGGCAGAGCCTGCCGTCATTGATGATGATATTAGGCGTTCTGATGTCGCTGTGGAAGATAAGGCGATCATGCAGGTATTCTATAATCTCAAGCAGGTGCGAAATCAGTTGTAACGCCATAAGCTCTGTGAACGGCTGTTTTCGAAAAAATAATAATTCTTCTATATTTTCTCCCTCAATGAACTGCATGACATAATAAGCCTGTCCGTCTATGATGAACTCATCTATGAAGCCCGGAATTTGCGGGTGGTGAATGCTTTTGAGCAGTTTTATTTCCTGCTGGAACCGGACTCTCTCTTTTTCCTTTTTCGCTTTTGTCGGCCGAAGCTGTTTTAAGACATAAGGTGTTTGAGTTAGGATATCGGTGCACAAATAAACCAAACCGTAGCCTCCCATACCGAGACACTCTTCGATTTTGTATTGATGATTTAAGATAACGCCGTTCTTTAGAGGGCGGTCAAATAGCAGTTTTTTTAGAAGTTTTAATGCCATGTCTGCACTTCCCTTGGTTGTACTGACTATAGTTTACCTTCTAGACTGAGAATAAAAAAGAGCCGGATAACCGGCTCGGTATAAGTTAAAACTGCTTTGTCACGTCGTATTCATAGTCTATTTTTGCTTTTACGTTGCTCATCGTCGATCTGGCTGTCGCTAATGTATTATATTTAAAACTCCATACCTTTGCCACACTGAGTTGATCTGACAAAGAGATATCATAAGACCCTGAAGTCGAGCTGTTTACAAGAGCACGGCGCCATTCGTTGTTTTCGCTCGTCATGATCAGGTGGCGTGTATTTCCCTGGCTTGGTGTTTGAGTGGCGGTTGTCTGAACTCTGGTTACAATGGCATCACGCGGTATCCCGGATTGGTTTGTTAAATCAACCTTGATCACGCTGGAATCAGAACCTGAGGGGCTAAGGCTTGTATTTCCTTTATTTTCAGCAACGCCGCTGAATTGGAATGTTCCGCTGCCTGATTTGATTCGTTCTTCAATTGAAAGTGTAAAATACATGTTTCCGGTATAGGTGCCTCGTGACACTTTCACATAAAAGGTATCTGTCGTGTTTTGGGCGTCTGCATTTGCATAAATAAAAGAAGAAAACGTATTAGGGTTAATGACTTCTGTCCCTTGAGAAACAGGTATTCTATTCTTATCATAAATTTCAATTTTCATCCCTGTATACGCGCTCTGGTATGTACTCCTCACGTATACTTTTTCTCCCTTATTAGCCGTAAAAGTGAAATAGGCTTCATCTTGTCCAGCTTCCAGTATTGTTGTATCGATATTTTTATATTTCCAATAACCGATCGGCATTGCGGTATCAAATGAATTGTTTTCTGTGATAGCAGTGACTCCGACAGCTGATGCCGAATACGTAAAGGTGAATAAGACAGACAGCATAACAGCGAATGGAATAAGCCATTTTTTCACCACGCAAACAACCTCCTTTTATTTCCATCATACATAATAACGATTTAGGTGTAAATAAATGTTTTTTGAGGTTAATATATACATTATATTTGCCGATAAAAAAGAATAAGAGAGAATACTCGGGAGGGAATTCAATGCGTCTGAATCGGCAATTTATCCGCACTCAGCTGATGGCACAGAACATATTGAGCAAGAATGCGCCTGCCAAACGGGAGAATGCGACTGAAAATCCAGCGGCAGTTCTGGAAAAGGCATACAGCAGGCTTAAGTCACAATCTTCAACTGGGGGAATCAATCAGTTCAATTATTCTAAAACCAGCGTGTCGGGAAACAGCGGGACGTTCAGCAAAGTGTATCAATCAGCGAATGATCGAACAGTGACAGACACAGGGGAAGAAACAGTGATTCAATGCCAAAACCCCTATGAATCTGAGAGTGATATCAGAATCAAAATACTAGATGAAAAATACAGCAGGATGAATGCGATTAACAAAACAAAGTCTGATCCATTAGGCTATATTAAGGATAAGTACCAAAATTCAAAGTCTCCTTATTTCAGAAGTGATCTGTCAGCTGCAGAAAGACAGGCCGCTTACGATAATGAAACAGAATGGCTATTCAAAGGCAAGGCCCAAAACTATAACCTTCAGGATGCTGCGTTTCGGAATGTCACATTTCATGGGGAAGTGGAAGCTGAGAATGAAAAGGTGTATCAGCGGGGACAGGTTAACCAGCAGCTGCAAGTGCTGTTGAATCGAAACCATATTCATATTCCAGAGGGGACAGAGCTGACGTTTACAATCACACCGATTGACTATCAGGTGCGGGTAAGCGGGTCAGACGATCAGGCACTGATTAAGCAGATTGAGCAAGTAATGCAATCTGGGGACAACAGCAAAGAGCTATTTTTGCACATCATGAAAAGCCAAAGCAGTGATTCAACACAATTTTCCGAAGAGGCCTATCAAAAGTATCAGGCTGCTCGTGAGATGTATGAAGTTACAGGCTACCATTTGAAGGATTTAGAAGTGATTGATGGGCGGTATGTCACGCCTGATGGACGTGACTTATTAGACGTCTATAAAGAAGAACTTGAAAAAGATCCAGTGCAGAAACAAACGGCTTCTTATGCTATATCTTACTATCGTTCAGAGCTCAGTAAAATCGCGGAAGCCGGGTATAATGCCATTCCGGATTTCATCCTATCAATTGATTACAGCAATGGATCTCTGAGAGATGTGGGACAAAGCAAGAGCTATGGGACCGGAGATACCGGGTGGCTTGAAGCATTAAAGCGTCAAACGGGTGTGAATTATTAGGTAAGCTGTTCATGTAGAACAGCTTATTTTTTATGAGAATCTAAGGGGTGTATTAATTTAAATATTCAAATAATTTTATTTTTTTTATATAAAAGATTTTAAAAGAAGTGAACGATTCAAAACTCTGAACAAAGGTGTTTACCTGAAAAAAACAATTGTATTTTCCAGAGAAATTTATTATGATGAAATAAGTAATTTAGGAGATTATATAACAATTTTAAGTTTGAATTTTCTGATTGTTATCACTGATTCATGTGAAGGCAAGCAGGTCTGCTGTTTTCTCATTTATGAGTATTTTGTTAGGAGGAGGAAGAGGAGTGGCAAATAAAGAATTAAAGAGGGGCCTGGGCGCGCGCCATATTCAGATGATCGCCTTGGGCGGTACAATCGGTGTTGGCTTGTTTATGGGTTCTGCCAGCACGATTTCATGGACTGGCCCATCTGTCCTTCTGGCTTATGCAATATGCGGAATTTTTATCTTTTTTATTATGCGTGCGATGGGTGAAATGCTGTATGTCGAGCCGAGCACAGGCTCTTTTGCGACGTTCGGCCATCAATATATTCATCCGATGGCAGGTTATATAACAGCATGGAGCAACTGGTTCCAGTGGATTATCGTCGGCATGTCAGAAATTATCGCTGTCGGTTCTTATATGAAGTATTGGTTCCCGGATTTGCCTGCTTGGATACCTGGTATCGTGGCAATGGTGATTCTTGGTGCGGCGAATTTAATTTCTGTTAAGTCGTTTGGGGAATTTGAGTTTTGGTTTGCGATGATTAAAATCGTGACGATTATCTTGATGATTATTGCGGGAATCGGAATTATTTTCTTCGGTTTTGGCAATGGCGGAGATGCGATCGGTTTGTCGAACCTGTGGTCTCACGGGGGCTTCTTTGCAGGAGGTTTCTCAGGTTTCTTCTTTGCACTGTCTCTTGTCATTGCGGCCTATCAAGGAGTTGAGCTGATCGGGATTACAGCGGGTGAAGCAAAGGATCCGCAAAACACGCTAAGAAATGCGATTCAAAGTATTATCTGGCGTATTTTGATTTTCTACATTGGCGCTATTTTTGTGATCGTGACGGTGTATCCTTGGGATGAGCTCAACTCACTCGGAAGTCCGTTTGTGTCTACGTTCTCGAAAATCGGGATTACGGCAGCGGCCGGCATTATTAACTTTGTCGTGATTACTGCGGCAATGTCCGGCTGTAACAGCGGTATTTTCAGCGCGGGCCGCATGCTGTATACACTGGGTGTCAATGGACAAGCACCGAAATTCTTTAAGAAGATTTCACGCAATGGTGTGCCGCTGTATGGCACAATTGCGGTGTTGATCGGTTTGGCTGTCGGTGTTGTACTGAACTATATCGCGCCGCCGAAGATCTTTGTCTATGTATACAGCGCAAGCGTGCTCCCAGGGATGATTCCTTGGTTTATCATTTTGATTAGCCATATCGGATTCAGAAAAGCGAAGGGTGCTGCATTAGATAAACATCCATTCAAAATGCCGTTTGCTCCTTTTACTAACTATTTGACGATTGCTTTCTTGCTGATGGTTCTGGTTGGCATGTGGTTTAACGATGATACTCGTATCTCTCTGATTGTAGGCGTAATTTTCTTAGCGCTTGTGGTCATTAGTTATTATGTGTTTGGGATTGGCAAACGCACGCAGGCCAATTTGACAAAAAGCGAACAAGCAGCTGAATAACGATAAAAAAGAGACATTCACGGATGTCTCTTTTTTTATTTTTCGCGTATGGATTTTCCCTATTTTAGCAAGCTATAGGGTAAAGATAGCAGAAGGAAAGGTGTTCATGAAATGGATGTTACACTCGGTTATTTGCGCGAATCACTTTCGAATCATCTAGAAAATGAAGTCTGCCAGCGTATTTGTAAGAAGATGCTGGCGAAGCGTTATGCAAATGAAGAGGAATTTGTAAAAGACTTAGATGATAATGAAATGTCTTTTTTGAACCATGTATTAGAAAAAGAAATTAAGTATGCCCAGAATGAACAGGATCAAAAACGGGCCAAGGAATTAAACGAGGTGTATGAATTACTGCTTTGAGAAAGGCGGGTAAGAAATGGGAGCAATTGAACGAAGCGGATATACATTTCAGCCGGAGTTTAGCGTTGTCCGTCAAAACGGAGCCATCCATGTGTACCATCAAGGAGAGTTTGTGGAAGAAATCGAATTTGAATTTAACGGGGAATATCCCGATCATGATTTGATTGAAGAGCTTGTGAATCATTATTGTTTTGAGCATGAGATTTAGAGCCCTGCCGCAGTGCAGGGCTCTTTTATTTAGGATGTGATCAGGCCATACTTTTTCAGGATATCCACGGTGATGTTTTTGGCTTTTGTGCCGGAATCATCGACATTGGTGACAAAGACATAAGAGCCATGCTCTGTTTTGATGAATCCGACAAACCATCCTAATCCCATATCAGTCAGGCGAGTTCCGGTTTTCCCGTAGAGCGTGTAATGATCGCCTTCCTCTTGAATCATCATGCGCTTGACGGTTTTCATCACCGGTTTGTCAAATGGAAGCTCCTCTTTAAATAGTTTCTCCAAAAAGGTTTCTTGTTCCAGCGGAGATATTGTGAGCGAGCTTTGCAGCCAAAACTGGTCAATTCCCCCGCTGATATCCTTGTTGCCGTAAGATAGTGTATGAAGCCATGTTTTCATTCTTTCCTCGCCGATATCTCTCGCTAATGCCTGATAATACCAGATTGCGGATTCACGCATGGCCGAGCCAAGCGTATGGTCGCGGTTCCATGATTCGAATTCACGCTTGACCCCGTCCCATCGTTTAACATCGTATTCATCTCTTACAGCTTTGACCTGCAAACCGATTAAAGCGTTCACGACTTTAAAGGTGGATTGCGGAGTTTGTCTTTGATTTGCCCGTTTTCTGTTATAGACAAATGTCTGCTCCTTTTGTAAATCGTGAAGAATGAAGGTTCCATCCGTATCCTTGAATTCATCATCGACATTCATTCTGCTGACATTCAAGTATTTTTCATGAGCAGATGACGCTGCGTGGACGGAGAAGCCGCCGATCCCTGCAATACTCAGCACAAGCACAACATATATCCATTTTTTCATTTTGTTCTCCCCTTTGTTTTGATTAACTACCTTTTCTCTCTTTCATTTGTTCTTCCTTTAAAAAATAATCAAAAAGCGCTTAAATTTGGTTTTGTAAACAAATACTGTTACTGGGTTTATATTCGGAAGATAACGTGAAAATAGAGGGTAAAAAGGAAGGCAGGGTAAGCGGATGAATGAGCAGATTCCACATGACAAAAGTCTCGATAACAGCCTGACGCTGCTGAAGGAAGGGTATTTATTTATTAAAAACAGAACAGAGCGCTACAATTCAGATCTGTTTCAGGCCCGTTTGTTGGGAAAAAACTTTATTTGCATGACTGGCGCTGAGGCGGCGAAGGTGTTTTATGATACGGATCGATTCCAGCGGCAGAACGCTTTGCCTAAGCGGGTGCAGAAATCGCTGTTTGGTGTTAATGCGATTCAGGGAATGGATGGCAGCGCGCATATCCATCGGAAGATGCTTTTTCTGTCATTGATGACACCGCCGCATCAAAAACGTTTGGCTGAGTTGATGACAGAGGAGTGGAAAGCAGCAGTCACAAGATGGGAGAAGGCAGATGAGGTTGTGTTATTTGAGGAAGCAAAAGAAATCCTGTGCCGGGTAGCGTGCTATTGGGCAGGTGTTCCGTTGAAGGAAACGGAAGTCAAAGAGAGAGCGGATGACTTCATTGACATGGTCGACGCGTTCGGTGCTGTGGGACCGCGGCATTGGAAGGGAAGAAGAGCAAGGCCACGTGCGGAAGAGTGGATTGAAGTCATGATTGAAGATGCTCGTGCCGGCTTGCTGAAAACGACTCCCGGAACAGCGCTGCATGAAATGGCTTTTCACACACAAGAAGATGGAAGCCAGTTGGATTCCCGCATGGCAGCCATTGAGCTGATTAATGTACTCCGGCCTATTGTCGCCATTTCTTACTTTCTTGTGTTTTCAGCTTTGGCGCTTCATGAGCATCCGAAGTACAAGGAATGGCTGCGGTCTGGAAACAGCCGGGAAAGAGAAATGTTTGTGCAGGAGGTCCGCAGATATTATCCGTTCGGCCCGTTTTTAGGGGCGCTTGTCAAAAAAGATTTTGTATGGAATAACTGTGAGTTTAAGAAGGGCACATCGGTGCTGCTTGATGTATATGGAACGAACCACGACCCTCGTCTATGGGATCATCCCGATGAATTCCGGCCGGAACGATTTGCGGAGCGGGAAGAAAATCCGTTTGATATGATTCCTCAAGGCGGGGGACACGCCGAAAAAGGCCACCGCTGTCCAGGGGAAGGCATTACAATTGAAGTCATGAAAGCGAGCCTGGATTTCCTCGTCCATCAGATTGAATACGATGTTCCGGAACAATCACTGCATTACAGTCTCGCCAGAATGCCGTCATTGCCTGAAAGCGGCTTCGTAAT
>NZ_CP010015.1:0-83186 GCF_000877815.1 Bacillus sp. YP1
GATTCAATAACTGTGCCATCTATTAACCAGTATGAGAATGTTACTGAATATTACTCAACAGTATTTCATGAAATGATTCACAGCACTGGACATATTACTCGACTCAAGAGATTTGAGGACGCCCCAGGCCAAACTATTTTCGGAAGTGAAAGTTATTCCAAAGAAGAATTAGTCGCTGAGATCGGAGCAAATATGATTCTCTCAATGTTAGGAATTGAAGATCAAAATCAACAAAAAAATTCCGTTTCTTATTTACATAACTGGTTATGCCGGATAAAAGAAGATAGGGGATTGATAATATCGGCTTCACAACACGCCCAGAAAGCCTCAGATTTCATTTTAAACTTTATTGAAGGGGAATATATTGAAAATGATTTGAAGCTCACAGAAGCCATTTAAATGCTTTTAGAGACATAAAATGTTGATTTTATAACAAAAGGAGAAATGAGAAATGAAAAAACTAATTGCTGGAGTACTTGCTGTTGGACTTGCGTTTACAACTGTTGCTGGGGTTCATCCCGAAAAAGCTGATGCTGCTAAGAAAAGAAAGATCTATCATGTAAAAGGGAGATTTAACGGATATGCCGATCCTACTTTCTTTGAGATCAAAGTCGGTAAGAAGTATAAAGTCTTAATGTCAAACAATGGCTGGTACAGAAAAAACCTGAAGGAAGGAAGAACTTATACTTACTTCTATTACAAAGATAAGTATGGCCAATTAAAAGTCGTCAAAATAAATAAATAAAAAGCCAGGTGTTCCCGCACCTGACTTTTTTAAGGTAATGACTATTTGATAAGGAGAGTATAGCGTAATGGACTATATTTTACAAGTTTCCAAGAAAAAGAGCGTAACAGTTTGGAGGAAGATTGGAACCTTAGCTTTTCCGTTTTTATTTCTTATTCAATCAGCTTTTGAATCCGTTTGTGATTACTTTGATCTCTCCACAAAATCAGATGTCGTTTGGATGTTCGTTTTTGTTATGTTCTGTGTATGCACCTGGATGTTCTGTATCGTTTTAAACGTGTTTAATTGAATAAATATAGAAAGGATGCTGTAAAGCATCTTTTTTTGGCAAAGGAAAATGATTTTTTATTCGGTACTTCTTATAATTATCCAATTGGAGACCATGAAAAAATTAAATTACACGAACATATGTACGAATCTTCCATAAAATGGTATAATAATTTATGTAAGAGAGATAAATCAAATTAATTTTTACATAAAATCGGAGGTAACTTAAATGACAACTACTGAATTATCTGCGAAATCTGTTAAGGAACTACGTAATATTGCAAAAGAAATGAATGTTACTGGTCGCTGGGATATGAATCGGACTCAATTGATTTATGCTATTGAAAGAGCCCAATTGATTTCTGAAGCTAAAGATCTTGGAATTGAAACCGCAGCAATGCTTAACAACGATCAAATCAAGAAGGTGATTGAAGCAGAAAGAAATACACCGGCAGAAGAAGAAAAACCTTCTCACAAAAAACGTGGGGCCAAGAAGAGAAAAATTGAAGTTTATAAAGATGGTGAATTAATTAAAACCATTGACGGCCTTATGGAAACCTTTAATTGGGTAACTGAAAATAAAATCACAAACGTTGGATGGGTAAAACGATCTCTTAAAACTGGAGAAGAAACTGCAGCCGGTTATAAGTATCGTGAAGGAGGTTACTTGTTCAAGTATGCTAACTAATCAAGAAATAAATAAGAAAGAAAGTAACCTGGTCTTTGGGAATTTAAAATTAATTAATCAAAGTTCAACCATTTGTTATAATAAAGATAATCAGTCTAATTTGAAGGTGATTATCATGAAACAATATACAGCAGATGAAATGCTGAAGCTTATTGAAGAGTTACCCGAAGAAGAAAAGAAAAAAGTCTTGGATAAAGTTTATGATGAATATTTTCTTGGTGGAGGAGCTAAGAGATATGAATCCGTAAATGGTGAAGCCAAATAAGCTTTGCCATTTTTTATTGACTTAAACCGACAAAATTCGATAAGAACTTACAAAAAAGAGTGTACGAAACTTCCAATAAATGGTATAATTAATAATGTAAGAGATAGATGAAAGGAGAAAAACGATGGAAGAGACAGCATATGAATTCCTTGAAAAAATTAAAAATATGGAACCGGCTGAAAGATGGAAATTACTCGATTTGATGTATGATCTTTATTTTAATAAAGGTATTCAGATCCTGGATGAAGGAGATGAATATTAATGAGTAATCACTCTAAGGGTGATATTTGGATGTATCATGATCCTGACAGTGGTAAACGAAGACCTGGAATAATAGTTGGTTATTCTGGTCCAAATGAATTTGATGTTACGATTGCAAAATTATCAAGCCAACCACCACGAACCAAATTTGATTTGGTACTAGAAAATTGGAAAGAGATCGAGCTAATCAAACCTTCAATTGTAAGAACCAATAAACTTTATACAATCAATGCCAATCGATTGATCTTCAAAGTTGGAAAAATTGAAGGGGAACAATTGAAATGGATTACTGATAGCGTGGTGAATTACATAATAGGAGAGTCACATTAAGTGGCTCTCGAATTTTCGCAATATTCAATATTTATTCTCGGTAAAATATTTATGAGATACCTTACAAATTATTGTATAATGCTTTATAGGAGTGATCGACATGACAGATGAACTTTTAAAGTTAATGAAATCTCTATCTGAGAAATTCGACAAGGGCTTTGAACAACTTGATAAGAGATTTGATTCTGTAGAAAAACGCCTTGATAATATCGAGCAGCGTTTAGAAATGATGACAGAGAAAGAAAGCAATACTAACGAAGATGTAATCGTTCTTCTTAAGAAAATTGATAAACAAACCAGTGATATTACAAAAGACATTGATTACCTTTCTAAACAGGTTGGAAAACACGATATGATTTTAAACAGATTTAAAAATTAATAGGACCTAAACGGTCCTTTTTGTTTATTACAGTTATCGGAGGTACATAAAGTGAACTTCTTTTTAGATACAAATATTTTATTTAGTGATCCATTTCTAAGAAATAACCACAATAAACAATTAATAGAGATGGTAAGAATGAGTTTACAAATGGATAGAGAGTTCATAGAGGATACTGGATATGACTCAGAATTTTTACATGAAAGATCAAAAATATACATATCATCCGTAGTTTACGCAGAAACCAAAAATAAATACTTTGAAAAAATTGATGAATTGTTTTCTCATTTTGAGCAGTTTAATGATGGAATTAAAGATTACATGGGGACAGAGAAAGAAGCTATATCTCCTTATACAAAGGAACAATGCCAACAGCAATTTGACCAATATTATGATGAACTCCGACAAGAGGGGATAATAGAAATTTTAGAACCTCATGATAATCTTATGAAAGATTTAATTGAAAGAGCTATAAACAGAAAAGCCCCGTTCTTTGATGGAAAGAAAAAAAACGAGTTTAGAGATGCTGTGTTTTGGTTAACCTATTCATCTTTTGTAAAAGAAAATAGATTGGAAAATTGTTATTTTATTACCAATAATGTAAATGATTTTTTTGACATAACTTGTATAGACTCTAGTTCTGTACTTCATCCTGAGTTATTAAAAGATTGCGATAACTTTATATTATATAGAAGTATTAAAGATCTGGTTAATAAGGATGAAAGATTTAATAGCCACCGTAAGATGCATAATGAAATTTTCCATCACATAAATGAAAATATGGAAAATATGTCGGCGTATATTCGAATAAATAATTTTAAAGATCAATTGAATAATGAAGACGTTTTGAACTTATTAAATGAATTTGATCATTTACTTATTATTAGAGATGAAATGAAAAAGTCATTAAATAAAATCAATTCAGAAATCGCTATTTCTCCGTTTTCATTGAATATTAATGATGTTCACGCAACTAAAGGCCATATAAGGAATTTAATAATTAAAGAAAAACTAATCGTAGAAGACTTAGTTTTAATTTCAGCCGATTTAAATGTAACAAATATTGTATCAGCAAACTACCATGATATTCATACTTCTTTATATCAGGTGGAATTTACTGTACCTATATCTTTCTTTGTTGATTTAGATTCCAAAATTTCTAACTTCGAGTGTGATTCTGCTAATATTGAGAAGACTCTAATACCAACAGACCAACGGATAGAGCTCCCCCCCAGAAGGTTGGAAGAAGTATTTAAGTACTTATTAAAATAAAGACCCTTTATTAAGGGTCTTTATACATTTCGAATAGTCATATCACATTTATCTTCTTCTGAAGCATCCATCGCTTTATATAGTACCTCGAAGAAAGTCTGGCCGTCGTTTGTTGCAAAATAATTTGATAAGTTGGTTACTTTTGGACTTATGTTATCTCCCCAAGGAGGGTTTTTTGTTAAGTCTTCAATATCCCAAATAACTTTTTCTGGAGAAAGCTTTGAAAGTTCTCCTTCAATTTCTTTTAAATTTTTTCTCGCTGCCGGGACGTCCGTCCACTCTAATTTATCATGATATAAGTTATTCATTAACAGAGGGTATTTTGTTCCCCAACCATCTTTTTCTAGGTGATATGAGATTGTTGAGAAGAATGAATGAACAAAATCACCATGTCCGGCTTCATAGAAAAAACAGTCAACCATAAAACCTACAGCCATATCTTACACCTCTAATCCATTTTAAATATTATTTCAGCTTTACTATCTGTTCTTTCGTCTATTTTTCGTTTAACATCTCTTAAAACATCTCTGGATACAGTTTGACCACGTACGTCTATTATAACAGTTTGTTTGGTTCCTTCAGGCAAGTCTTTTAATCTTTTGTTAAATTGATTAGAGACTATTCTAACAAGATTACTTCTTCCTGATGATGTGGTCAATTTATAATTTTTCACTTCAATACTATGCCCAGTATCATAAAAGTCAGGTCGAGAACTATTCTTTGTCCCATGTTTTACTTCAGTTCTATCTTTGAAAGATACTTGATCTTTATATCCCGGATACTCTTTGCCAATATCGATTTCAGATTGTCGCCAGGACGGTCTTTTAGAAACACCAGAATTTGTTGCATTTAACTTTTTGCTCACTCCACGTAATCCAAATCCACCAAGAACACCGAGAGCCTGATTAAGGCTATTCTGCCGTTGTTCATCAGATATTTTATTCCCAAACATATCTCGGCCGGTTATAGCTTCACTAAAACCATTCGCCGAAGCAAGTCCGTAAAGCCCTTTACTTGAGTTTTGAAGAGCATAGAATGTTTTAGGCGTTTTATATACTTCAAGGGCTTTTTCGGCTTTAGAGATAGCTTTGCCTGTTGAATAAACAGCTTTTACACCTTTCCCTAATTTACCGGCCCATCCCACAATAGGAACATATCCTGCAGCAGCCATTGCACCAGCTGCTACTCGTTGTCCCTCAGTTAGTTTTTCGCCAGTTACAGGGTCAACTCCATCGGCAGCCCTTTTATAATCATAATATCCAGAGACTTCTCCTGTAAAATTACAAACAACATCCCATGTCTTTTCGTACCATGGGCGATTTGCAAGCTCTTCCTGTTCTTTTGCAATCCTTCTTTGCTCAGCCTGTTGATCTTTAAAGGAGATATAATCAGTCGATTGTTTTTTAACATCCTCAGCCATCTTGTGGACTTCACTGTCTCTATATGCTTTAGCATCATAATAGATGGGCGAAGCACTTTTACCTTTTGAAGTTGCCTCAATCAAGGCCTGGTAATCTGCCTGAATCATTTGTTCATTGGATTCTGATAGAGCATATTCAGATGTTAAGTTTTCATCAACTTCGCTTATTTTCTCGACTGTGTTTTTTCGTTCTTTATCAGCAGAAGATAATTTATCTTTAAAGTCTTCTGTTGAAAAAACATCTAGGGGAAGGATGTCGTGTATATCATTTAAGATGTCTTTGATTGCTTTTTTCTGTTCAGACATGATGGCCTTTGATTTAGTATTAGCATTAACCAACTCATGTTCTAAGAAGGATTCCTCTATGTATGCATCAGATAAGTTAGCGTCTTCCAAGATACCAGGAATACTTGTTAAAAAAGCAATTTTCATTTCAATCAGATCAATCCATTGATCAGCAATGCCGGCTTGATCCTCATAAAATGATTTGATATTATCGGCACCTTTTCCGGAAAACTCACTATCATCTAAGTCAGCAACAGCTTTAAAGGCCTTCTTTAATTTGACCATTTTGCTTTTTAATTCTTTATATTCTTTTGCTCGATTTTCTGATTCTGAAAGAAGTGTTTTCGCTTCAAATACCTTCATGACCATATCCTTTCTTAATAGTTTAATATCAAAATATTACCATGGGAAAATTAAGAAGGGGTGGTCATGAAGAATTAATCCTTAAAATGATAATTTGGACCTGCGACTTATTTCTTAAATTCCGAAAGCTTCTTCAAGAATTTCTTGATCACGGTCAGGAAGGTAGCCTTCTGTTGTTTCAACGCTCGTATGGTTTGCTAGAGTTTTAAGGACCTTTAAATCAAATTTGTCTTTGCCTAATTCTTTAAGGACATAATGATTACCGTCATGGTAGTTAGTGAGGGCTGAGTGCCTAAAGCTGTGGGGATTAAAAGCAATATACTCTCCAGTTAATTCTTCAAGAATTGATCTGAAGCTTACTGTCCAATTATAGAGGGTTTCATATGTGGCCGGTCGTTTACTTTCTCCTTTCCCAACAACCCAAAGGGAGTCAATATCATCTTCTCCACGTTGATCAAAGTAAAGTCGTGCAATCTCTTTAGACTTTGAGAAATATAAGAGTTTAAATTTCTTACCTCGTTTTCCAACAACCTCATTCGTTTTAGAGTTCTCAAGGAATCCGTGCTTTTTAACTTGGTATACTTCATTTCTCCGTCCAGCTGATTCATAGGATAGAGTCAAATAAAGAGCCTTCTGATATTTACCTTTCTCCAATAGATAATCAACGATTAGCCTTATTTGTTCATCTGTAAGGAAGAAGATTTCTCGAACTTCTTCTTTTTGAAGTCCTTTAATGCTTCTCATGGCGTTAATCTCATAATCATATTCGTCTTCATCTTCCGTTGCGAATTCAAGCATATTTCTAAGAGAACATTGAACACGGTTTATTCGTGCAGCTGATGTACCTGAATCTTGAAGCTCGAGGAAGAACCTACGAAAATCGCGTTTCTTCATTTTTAAGATCGATTTATTACCGAGATTCTTTACGGACCAACAATAAAACATCTTAATATCAGCCGTATACTGATAAATGGTCTTTTCACTTTTTCTCCGTGATTTCATTTCCAATATGTAATCATCAAGGAGGTCCTTATTTTCTCGATTTACTTGAGCATATAATTCATCGCTATAAATCGCATTTCTTTTAGCCATTTAACCGACTCCTTATTATAAAATTGAAATTTTATGTCTGTCTGATGATCCGGGGGAGGGGACCATAGTAAAAAAAAGGACTCCTACAAAAAGTAGGAGCCAGACTGATTACTTAACCCGAAGTTTTTGTCCAACATAGATCCTGTTCGGGTTTTTAAGTTTGTTTAGACTTTTGATTTTAGAAACAGTGGTTTTGTATTTAACAGCAATCTTAGAAACACTATCTCCTTTTTTCACTGTGTAATAAGTTTTGGAGACAGCTTTCTTAGCAATAGAAGCTTTCACCGGCACTTTTAATTTCTGACCAATATAAAGTTTATTAGGGTTCTTTAATTTGTTGAGAGACACGAGTTTAGAAACAGAAGTTTTATACTTCACAGCGATTTCTGAAAGGGTATCTCCTGACTTAACTTTATAAGTTGTTGTTTTAGAAGAAGATGAGGAAGAAGATTTAGAAGTTGATGTTGTTAGCTTGCTGTTAGAAGTGTTTGATTTTGCTACTGGGGTTCCAGTTTTAATCTTCTCTAAAAGAGCGAGGTTTTGAGCTTGAGTTCCTGAATAATTTGCAATTCCATAAGCTGCAGCCAGTTTCGAACGGTTAGAAAAAGAAGCATTCATTCCTTTAGATTTCATGTAATCTACTAAAGAAACAACCTTAATGGTTCCAACTCCGTTTGTAACTACTTGGGTAGATGATGTTTTCTTTGTGTACTTACCTGCGTAATCTTCTGAAACGTCAAAATTACCGTATCTAGACATACCGATAAATTTATAATCAGAAGCCCATTGCCAAGCACCTTTTCCATTTGTGAATTTGGCAGTAGGTTTGTTCTTTACTGGATTTGCCGGGTAAGAAGCCAACCAAGGTTTATTTACTACGAGTTTGCTAGGGATCAGCTGCCCATTGTAGTAATAAGATCCGGTATACAAATCTACACGATTATAACCAAGAGCTTTCATTTGTTTGATGAAAGTGTTGGTGTACTCAGTTACTTGAGAAGGTGTTCCTAGACCTGAAGCTTCAACGTCAATGGTTACATAACCATCTTTTTTCTTATCAAATCCAACAAGCTTAAGTTTTTTGTCAAACCAAATAGCTTCTTTTTTTGCTGCTGAATTGCTTGTATAACGAGCGAAATGATAAGCATTGACGACCATACCGGCTTGACGAGCATTGGCAATATTAACGGATGCAGCAGGATCAACGTAATAACTTCCTTCGGAAACTTTAACAACTACGCCTTGTACTCCTGATGCTTTAATTGTTTGATAAAATGATAGGGATAGACCATTTTCAGCATTGTGGTGTGAAACATCGATGAAGTCAACAGATGGAAGGGAAGACGCATAACTCGGAGCAACCAAAGAAAAAGCTAGCCCTAAAGAAAGAGCTAGCGCACTAACGGTTTTAATTAGTTTATTCAATTTAATCGCCTCTTTAGTTAAATTTTTGAGTTGTTTTTTCAACTAATTCTTCTTTCCGCCAGACGGGGTCTCCTTTGAGAGTTTGAAGGTGCGGAGGTTCACAGAAAATTATTATATCTTTTCTTCTATTTTTTGTTAATAATAAGAGTAAGTTCAAAACATTAGGGAGGAAGATTAATGGATATACCAATGTGGGTCTACATAGTAGTTGTCATTCTTGCTGTTGCTGGATTTATAAGTGTTATGTGGTTTTCTTTTTTCCTAGATAAAAGTGAAAAAAAATAAGCAGGCAGCATTAAGCCTGCTGCAACCTATTTTGCTTTTTCTTTACTGTGTTTAGTTAGGTAAGTGTTTACAATTGTTGAGAATGAACCGACAAATAGGGTTCCAATAGCAATGATGATTGCTGTAAACGCATCGATCGATCCTGGACTAAACCAATCAAAGTGAAGATTTAAAATGCTTAAAAATCCAAGAATCGCTGTTAAAACACCACCAACATTAGTTGCAAGGTGTTTCCACCATTCAATATCACTTAGATACTTCATCATCTTACTTACCTCCAATTAAGTTTATTAGCGCAAAAACAGTTGAGAGGATTACTGATAAACAACTCACTATTAGTGCGCTATTTGCTCGTTTGTTTTGTTTGATTTCATCAATTTCTTTTTCGAGATTTTTGAAATGGATGTCTGCTTCAAGCCTTGTAATAAAGTTTGTTGAGTAAGCATCTAACTTCGTTTCAATTCTCTCAAGTCCCTTAGACAGAGTTTCTAGTTGTGTTTCTAACGTAGCAATTCTTTCATAATCTTTTTGCTCCATCTGTTTTCCTCCATAAAAAGAGACACTCAATAACAATGAGTGCCTTACTTTTTGCTTGATTTTCCTAATTCTTCTTCGAGATGTTTTACTTTCAACTCAAGTTGTGCAACTGTTCCTTGTAGTTCCTCGATTCTTTTTAGAGCCAATTTATTAATAGCAACTTGGGTGGATCTTTGTTCGGATAAAATAGAGTTTTGTTGCTTCAAATCCTCAATGATTAGCTGGTGTAATTCAATTGGGTTTACATTCATTGAATTCTCTCCCTATATTTCTAGTTTTATTTCAAACAGTTATTTTTACGATTTCATCATGTGTCGTCGCATTGTTTACTTGATCCTTTAGTGAAGCATATTTAAGAAGAGTGGATTTTTTAAAATCGAAAGCTTCTTTGTATACCTGAAGCCATTCATCTTTTGTATGATCTATCCAACCAGCATCTTCTGTTCTCCATTTAATTGGTTCTGCAGAATCTGTGTCATCTAAAATGTCCTTTTGACCAATCATATTAACTTGATCGTCCCGATTAGTTCTATACACATGACCGTTTGATGCTGTGAACCCTTTAATAATTTCTTCTTCACAAGCCTCTGAAAGAAGATCATTTTTTAAATTTTTATGATGTTGAAGTATTACATCTTCCGTAATTTCATATGGGAGCTTCCCGAGTTTATCAGCAATTCTTACAATCAAGGTGTTCATATCATATTGAGTAAAAGAAGAGATACCTTCATCAAGCATTTGTTGTTCAATTCGTGTTATCATATATGCTTTTATCTCCTTTTAAGTTTTTCTTCAAGGGTTTCAACTCGATTAAAAAGTTCTCTAACCAACGGAATTAGCAAAACCCATAGTCTGTCATACATTAAACCTTCAACTTCACGGTGTCCATTTTCATCTGGATTACTATAGTGAACAAATAAGGATAATCCAGCATCTTCAACATCTTCAGCAATTAATCCGCCTATTCTTTCAAGGTAAGGAATATCTGAATCAGTGAGATCTTCACTTCTCTCAATTGCCGAAGCAAATTGCTCTACAGCCGATTTATCAAACCAAGTTTTTGGGTTAAGCTTTAAGATATTGTAAGGAAGTTCTTCGGAAATCGGTTCTTCTAATAATTTATATTTTCGAGCCGATGTACTTCTCCCTAGGGTTCCAGCGCCTGTGATATACAAGTTTGGAGACGAACTATAGGTTCTATTGTAAATATCCATCGACCAAACACGTGAACCCGTACCATCAGATCCGACCATGAATTCTGCACCACCATCACTTACTAGTCGAGCTGTGCCTTGGCTAGCGAAATGGGTAGTTCCACCTGATTCACCTTTAAAAGTGGTTCCAGAAAGATACACATTACCACCAGTGGTGATAGACACTCTTCTCTGGCCACCACTTGCAATCTGTAAAGATCCCGCCGAAACATTTGATAGATTATTGTCAGATTCAACGATCTTCCATCCGTTCCCACCAAGCCATTCAATACCTTCGCCACCACCGGCATCGTTGATTGTAATATGGTTGACGTTATTGAGATTGTGGTTGTTAGCGTTCAAATCGCCACCAAGAAAAACATTTCCGAATAAAGAAATAGTCTGGCCTGATCCAACTTCAATATCAATATTAGAGTCAGAAACTACAGTCATTGTTCCTGCTGCGCTAGAACCAATCGACCATGCGCCTATATTTTCTTCTCCTACACCTTCATAGAAGAGACCAGCAGACCCGAGACCATAAGCAGAAGTACTTGTCGCATAAGCAAACCCATCAACAAATATTTTCGATAGTTGTTCAATATCTGAAGTGTTTGGGTTCTTTAAATCTGGATTACTAACACCCGACTTAAATTTCATAAATCTAAATTCATCACCATCAAAATAAGTGCCATTCACCTGACCGTTTGAATCAACAAATGAAGCTGAAATATCAATTGCTTTTAGAGTACCTGTAGTAATTGAACCAGCATCTAAATTATCAACTGCAGCATTTCCAAACTGCGATAAAACCCACTTCGAACCATCGTAAATGCTAACTCTATTTCCGTTAGCTGTGTCAAACCATAAGTCGCCAGCAGTTAATGTTCCAGTTGGTTGGGTAGATTGTCGGAAAGCTTTGTTTTTCCCATTAGCTGTAGTTTGGGCTGTTGTCGCAGCTGTTTTAGCTGCATCAGCTGTAGATTTTGCCTCATTAGCTGTCTTAGTTGTATTTGTCAAAGTTGTATTGGCAGCTGGATCTAATCCTGATAATGCTAAGGATTGAACTACCCAAGATGAACCATTCCAACTTTTTAAAACGTTTGGAGAGACAGAGGAATCAATCCAGAGGGTACCGACAGTGGGGGAGGTGGGGGCTGTACCTGAAATAATTGCATCATTCATATCCATAATAGTTGTTTGACCACTTGCTACGATAGCCATAAAACATTCGCTCCTTACTACACTTCATCTTCTATATCTAGATCACACTGAAATGTTGCTCGACTATATACATCTTCAGATGTGATCGTTATGGTATTCCCAACTCCGACATGAGCTTGATTCCACTCGTCATCAGATGTACCATCAGCATTTGTTTTTGTCCAAATAAATGCCGAAGAAGGCAAACTGCTTGTAATGTTGTCCTTACCTTTGAATGCAACGGCGACGAGGGTGGTATCTATTAATCCGTTCTTGAAAGAGGTACCGTTCGTAGATAAAATATCTATTTTATAAACGATATTGTTTTTAACTTCATTGAGGTTTTCTTGAGTGGTTGTTGCAATGGTTTGAGCATTCTGAGCAACCTGAGAAGAATTTGTAAAAGCAATATCAACACTTCCCATTATCAAGACTCTTCACCTCGTTTATGCTCGTTTAATCTATACAATTGATTAGTTCGTTGAGTCTCATAAGTATCTTCATTTCCCCATGAAAAACCTTGAATAACCCATTTCTTACCGTCTGTATCGTAGTAGTAGCTGATGCACTCCGGTTCATCGTACTCACCTATTTGATTAATTGTTCCTTTATCGAAAGTATAGTTAATGCTATAGACTAACGATTTTGAACGAATATCGCAGCAGTACATAATTCTTGGATCCTCACCGTTTACATCGCCAGCGCAGAAGTAAGCATAAGGAAAATCAAGGGCAGATGATTGGAAGGTTTGAGTTTTACCGTCAAATCCAACATCGTCGCCAGACATTGTATAGATTGGCTTCCACTTGTCTCTTTCAATATCTGATCGCTTACAAACATAGAAGTCTACTTCACCGGTGCTTGCGAAAATATATTGATTTTTTTCATCATAATTAATACGGTGGTACTTTGTAGAGGAACCAATCATATAGAATTGCAAATTAGAGTCACCAAATTGAATAACCTTATTTGGGATGTATTTAAATCTAGCAATACCCCAGTAGTGAGTGCCATTTAATGTAGATCTTTTTGTATCGATAATTGCAGACCAAATGTAAATGTCACTGCCAACATGTTCAATTCCAAATTGAGATCCATGACCTCCACCGATAACCCACATCTGATCTTTGTATGTTCCGTCAATTGATGTTCTTGTTATGTTGTAAGATTGCCATCCACCATACTGTGATTTTTTCGGCCCAGAGTATTCCTGAGACCAATAAATATTTCCGTTGATAGCATCCACTTGTGCATATTGAGCTACTCGTTTATTAACATCACCACTATTGTTCGTTAGGGGAAGAGTAGCAAAATAAGCTGCGTCTTCTTCAGAAGCAAAGAGAATAGGGCTTGAGATCCCATTATTAACTTGGCATCTAATAGTACTTCCGGCAACTTCACTTCCTACAGTGATTACGTTTCCGACCCCAACCATCGAACTTTCCCATTCTAAGTCATGAGATCCATCGGGGTTGATTTTCTGCCATACGTAACTACTATCATCAATTGAAGTAGTAACTTCCTTCATTCCTGAATAGACTCTAATAATGATTCTTTTTGTGCTAGTTCCATCAGCAAAATCGGTACCATCTGGAGTGAAATACTCTACTTTATATGATTTTGCTTCTTCAGCAGCTTGTTGGGCCTGAGAAGCTTGAGCTCGCAGCGCCCAAATTTCTGCGGGAGTTACAGCTGCAATTTCAACATATTCGCCAATAACAACTTGAGTATTTTCAGGATTTGCTTTCGATTCGTCATATTGGATCACTCTTGCCGATAAGGTTAATTCTGGCTGCATAGAGTAATCGACAACACGGATATGATCTCCGAGGGAGACTTCATAATCAAGGTGGGCTACAGAAACATTGTAGGTGTATTTAGGGTGGTTGTAGTTTGCTAATTGCTTTTTACCCCAATCAAGCAAACCACTTGGGTTGAGGATTTGATCGTTTGTAATATATCCTTCTAGGTAAGGACCTCCATTGTTGTATAAGTCGTTTGCTTCATCATCAACAACATAATCCTTACCACCATTAACAGAAGAGATTGTGGTGGGATTTCCGTTCTTATCATTTCCTCCGTATACATGGAGGAGGGTATACAATTGAGTATCATCACCGGTACGAGTAATTCCTGTTAAATCATGAGAGTATTCTAATCTACGGCCGTTTGATTCTCCTAATTCAGGGACAATATCAATGAGTTTATTTACAACCTGGCCGTTATAAACTTGAACATAAGCTCGAACTTCTACTTCATATTGGCTAATTAATTGATCTAACCAATACTGAGCATTGTTTCCTGAACCGATTTCTAAAGATTTGTCTCCACCAAAAAAGTTATCTGTTCCTATTTGCCATCCTGTTCCTTGAAGGATATAAGAAAATGCATCAGTACTATTAGCATTACTGAATGTCTTCGCCGGAACGATTTTATGGTTAAAATCCCATATAGCAAGGTTGTATGCCTGAACTGTTTTGACATGAACGGGACCTACTGCTTCATCTTGCCAATTATAAATTCTATAGCAGTAATGATAGCCGTCATTACCCTCTACAAGAAGGTGATAGCCAGATGTCATCATATCTGTTTGAGGAAACCCATAGGGTACGGAGAGTTGTAAAGTATCTAACCACACTTTACCTTGATCATCAGCAATCTTTGTTGATCTCAAGTCGTTGTAGAATTTGCAACCAAGGTTTCCTTCTAAATCAAGGACCCCACAAACTCTAAGATCCGGATCCAGGATTGTATACATTAGGCTATCACCTCTTTATAAAGTTGTTGGGGTATATTCCATATACCATTCTGCGTCATCTAAATTAGGTTCGAAGGCGAAAGATTTAGGAACTCCACCGTCCATATCGAAGAATTTACTACCGATATAAAAGTTTTCCATAAACAAGTCACCGTTTTTATAGACTGTTCGGTCTTCGCTATTAATCTTTATTTCATCTCCTGCACGAGCAATTACTGCAGGTTTTGAGGATGATGAATTTCCTCCATCAATAATGTTCCATACTTCAATATCACAAAGAGCAAGGTAGTCATTTTTATATGAAACAGCTGGATCTACTTTGTCTTCCTTAATATCGTATTTGGCTGTATAGAATGCGACTCCAGCTAGAGCATCACCAAAAGTATTTTTTGTATCTGTCCAAGTCTTTTTAATTGGCTTAGACCAAGCCGGATTACAATTCTCATCTAATTTCATAATCTCAGCTGTATATTTGTTTCCGATCTTAGTCATCTGAAGGTAACCATAGAAATCAGTGAAAGTACTTGTGCTATTATCAACATCCAATTTGATGGTTTTCCATTGTTGTTGTGTAACGGTTTTTCCTTTAACCTTCACTTTTTTCGTACCATTTTTTACTTTGATGGTTTTAGTGGTTTTCTTCTTTTTCTTAACGGATCCATTTGAAGCATAAATTTCGTGATGAACCCCGTTTGAATCGTAACCAACTTGAACTTGAGCCATAGTTATTTCACCAGTAGACCCTAAATCTTTAAGCATAAGTTTTCCGATACGTTTTCCGTTAGAGTCTAGTAAGTAAACTTCAATTTTTCCCATAGCTCGAGGATAGTAGGATACAATTTTCATTCTGGCTCGAACCCGGAAGTCTTTATAGCTTGCAGGAAGCCATTGTTGTCTAACTGGACCATGCCATTTGCCCTCAACTTTGTTACCGAAACTTGAAGGTTTTAATACGTTCGGGGAACTTGTCATTGTACCACCTGGCACTCCATTTTCAATATAGAAGGTTAGATTAGAAGAAGTGATTTCAGTCCAAGTAGCAAGAGTATTACAAGGATCTTTTAAAACCCTTGGTTCTTTGTCGATTGGAGAATCACCCGTATCTGGATCAACATCTTGACCAATATAAACGTAATTGTCATCTTCATCAGAAATAGCGATTTTTGTTACGTCTTTTTTGGGAATGCATGTAAAGATAGGGTATGTTACGGAGTTACCTTGTGGGGTGATTGTTTCGGGGCTTTCAGTTATATCTTGAGATATATACTGACCATATCCTCTTGGGTCGGAACAGGAGAAAGTGAGAGTTAATGTTCCATCAAAAGATGTTTGGCTTAATCTTGATACCTGAGATATTTGACTAAAGTGGCCATAATAGGTGTATTCAGCATCATCACTAAAGACCATAGGATACTCTCCATCACCAGTTATGGTAATTAGATTTGATAGACGTTGAATCTTATCAACTCTGTCAGCTTCAGAAGTAGCTTTAATGGTAACATCAATTTCAAATACCCTTTGACCGTAACTATTGCCTTGAAAAATTTTACCCATCATACCAGGAACGTCTTGGACGTTCTCTGATATTTCTGGGCCGACATTTCTTTTGATGTCATTTACAATCAGATCAAGATCAGTGTTGGAGTTAAAACCACAAAAATTAAATGTTACTTCGTTCAAGTAGTTACCACTCCTTTAGCTAAGTTTCTTAATTTTGTTTTTTGATCTGCATACTTTTTATTGGTGTTGTAAATCTCTTTACCATCTAAGTAAAATGAGTTATCTTTGGCCAATAATTGAGTTAGCAGAGTGATTTGTTGCTGCATAAGGGTAATCTGAGCATCTTGTCGAGCAATAACCTCAGAGTAATCATTGTTCACTGTTACTTGTGAACCGTTAGGAACACCTAAAATCTGTTGAGTTTTAGATAACAGCTGCAATGCCCTTGTCCGTTTTAAAGGATCAAGTGGAATAATTGATTCAGGTTTATTTCCCTCAGCAATATTCGCAACTTGTGCCCTTGTAACAATGCCTCCGTTAGCGTAACCATGGCCTTGACCTAATGCTGATAGAGTTGGACCGTATCTATGTTTTGCATAGTTTAAGGCCGCCAACAGGTTATCGAAGCCATTAAAGATATTGTCATGTCCTTTAAATTTGTAGGCATTGAATGTACTTGAGATAGTTTGCATCAAGCCTTTAGCCAAATCGCCCCGAATCGTGTTTATATCTGTATAACCATGCTGAACGGCTTTTGGATCTCCACCAGATTCAGTTTGAATTTGTCTCAAAACTTTATTAACCATTTCAGTACTTGTTGATAGACCATTCATCTCGAGTGCTCTCTTAACTAAAGGTTTCCAACGCTGAACACCTTTTCCTGGTGGGTTATCAGCTGTAAGTAAACCTTTGATCCAATTTACGGCACCGTCTTTGACAGATGTAACTGCACCTTTAACCATACCGAGAGTTGGATCTTTAAGGGCATCCAATTTAGTGAACTTAGAGATTGCCATTTCTAATAACTTCGTTGGGTGAGTTGCATAAGACCAAATATCTTTTGCTGCATTCGTCACTTTAGAAGCTGCAGAAGAAGCAAACTCTTTCGTCTTATCCCATGCACTATCAAGCCAACCAATACCGGTTGAATACTTAGGCGCCATTTTAAGAAGAGCAGCTGTTTTATTTCCATCAAGAACTGATGTTCCTTTAGGAAGATTCAACATTGTTTCTTTCTTAGGAGATAAGAACATTTTGCCATTTGGAAGAGCTATTAACTCTTGTTTGTTCGGGCCTTTACCATCAGAAACAATAGCTGGTCCACCTGGGTGATTGTCAGTACCACGGGCATATTTTGGAACATCCCATTTAGGAATTCTTAATTTCTTAGGAGCATGAACTTTGTCGAGGATCCAGTTCACACCACCAGTTACACCATTGACCCCTTTAGCCAATCCTTCAATCAAGATCTTAGCAACGGCTTTGGCGCCCTTACCGATTGCTTTAGCACCATTCTTTAATCCATCACCCATCCGACGAGGTAAAGATTTGATGCCGTCAACCATCTTGGTCCAGATGTTTTGAGCACCTTTCTTTAATCCGTCAAAGATTTTTAAGGCGTTCTGTTTAATATTGGTGAAATACTTAACGACTGTTTTAAAGACATTTACAACTGGTTTGATGATTACGTTAGAAATTCCACTCCAAGCTTTTTTAGCGAAATTCCAGATCCAGCTGAAAACTTTTCCGATGAAGTCTTTGATGTTTCCAAATCGGGTTCTCACAGTGTTATACAAAAATTTCGCAGTAGTAACAAAGATTTTCTTGATCACTGACCAAGTTGTAGAGATTACTTTGCTTATTACTTTGAAAATTGTAGTCACAATAACTTTCATACCGTTAAATTCAAGTTTTAAGAATTTAACGATGTACTTAATTACTGTGGTAAACACGAGTTTGATTCCGCCCCAGACTTTGGAGATAACCGTTTTGATTCCACCAAAAACTGTACTCGCTGTTCTTTTCATGATATTAAAGTTGTTTTTCAAGAAGTTAACGATCCACTTGATTGGAGTCTTGAAGATAGACTTTAATACATTCCATAAGCCAACAAACAATGATTTGAAGGATCCAATGAATAACGCAGCGCCTTTAATCATTTTTCCGAACCACATTAATTGGATCGCATTCCAAATTAACTGGAAGGCTCCAAAGAACAATTGTTTGATACCTTCCCACATCTTCTTCCAGTTTCCAGTGAATAGACCACCAAAAACTTTCGCGATACCCATGATTACATTAAGTGTTCCATCAATAACACCTTTGATGTTATTCAGTACTGACTTAATAAGAGCCAAGGCTACCGTAAAAACCAATTTGAATACAACTGAAATTGGAGGAAGTAAGACTTTGAAAAGAGCTACGAGGGATTTGAGGATTGGACCTACAATCTGGAAGATGATAGTCATAACAGTTGTAACCGTTTTAACTATACCTGAGAAGATATTGACAAAAGCTTTTGTTATCATCGGACCGTTCTGTTGCCAGAAAGCACGGATTTCAGTAGTTTTCGCTTTAATATAAGTTATAACAGACATGATTACTTGTCTTACTTGAGCAACCATACTTCTGATACTTGAAATATCTTTGGCACTCAAGACACCTGATAAAATCGATGTGCCTTTTTTGGTGTTACCAGAGAATAAAGCGAAAATACCAGTTATAACAGTTTTAACTTTGCCGTAAGCGCTCGTAAGTGGGGCAGTCATGTTATAAAATGCCGATTTTATCTTATTTACAGAATCGACAATGACTTTAACCATTTCTGGAGGCATTAGAGAAGATAAGAGACTTTTGCCTTTAGATTGATCACCTTTAAATAAAGCAAAGATCCCGGAGACAGCTTGTTTCACTTTTGAAAAGGCTGTTCCAATAGAAGCTCCAATTCCATTTATGAAATTACGGAAAGTCTCTGATTTCTGATATGCAACTGCAAAGGCAATTCCGAGGGTTGAAATGGCTGCAATTGCGAGTCCGATTGGCCCTAAAGCAAAGTTCATGACTGAACCTAGAGTTGCCATAATTGCTTCAGATTCAGCAATTTTCCGTGTGGCGCTCGCGACAATGGCCCCGAATTCTCCGAAACCTTTAATCGCTCCACCAATACCGATCATAGTAAATCCGATTGCAGTTGCAATTAGTCCAAGGACAGCGACTAATGCTGCCCCAATAACTAAAAAGTGTTGAACAGGAGAAGGAAGTGCATTGAATACATCTACAACTTTTTGAATAACTGTAGCAACGACTTTTAATGCTGGAGTAAGATTTTGTCCAATCGTAATTCCCGCAGTTTCAACTGATCCCTTTAACTGTTCAATTGTTCCTTTTAAGTTATCGAGTTTAGTTTTTGCAACATCATCTGCTGAAATCTTTCCTATTGCAGCTGCCATATCATCCATGCCTTTAGCGCCTTCTTTATAAAGGATATTGGCAGCACGGATTGCATCGGTACCGAACATAGTATTTAGAGCTTGTTGTCTCTGTTCATTACTCAAGTCTTTTAATCTATCCTTGAGTAAAGCAGCGATTTCGGAAATGCTTTTAAGGTTACCATTTTCATCGTAGAAAGCACTTGAAGCCAAACCAGAATATGTTGCTAATTTGTCATACTCTTTAGCTACTTTTGCAGCTGAAGCTCCATGACCAGCTTGGATTTTCGCTAATTTTTGAACGGCTGCTGATACATCTTTAAATTCTGTTGAAGCCGGTTTAATTCCACGGTCGACTAACCATTGATATGCCACTTTCGTGTTAGCTGTAGCTAATCCAAGAGAATCCATCATATCTGATGCAGCTTTTGTGTGAGGGGAAAGGTTAAGGAGCATTGTTTTGAGGGAGGTACCGGCATCTGAACCCTTCAATCCATTTTGAGCGAATGCGGCTAATGCTGTTGAGGTATCTCTGAAACTTAAACCAACACCTGAAGCAACTGCAGAAACCATTGATAAACCGTATTTTAATTCACCAACGTCAGTTGCAGAAGCGTTTGCTGCACCAGCTAAAATATTGGCAGCGTCAGCTACAGATATATTATCATCCCTGAAGGCATTCAATGCTGTTGAAGCAATTTCTGCAGCATCTTTTAGTTCTAAACCACCAGCTGTAGCTAATGATAGGGCACCACTTAAACCCCCGTTGATAATATCTTTTACACTAACACCGGCCTTAACCAGTTCTTCTTCAGCTTGGGCAGCTTCTAATGCACTATACTTTGTTTTTGCACCTTGGATAACAGCAAGTTCTTCAAGAGCTTTCCCATACTTGTTTACTTCATCTGGGGCCATAACGGATTTTACAGCTGACATTTGGGATTCAAAATCCATGGCACTCTTAGTCGCAAACCCCAGTCCAAGAGTGAGGGCACCTGTCATTGGAACTACAGACTCTTTAATATTTGAACCAATATCGTGAATCTTTTCTCCAGTTTTTCTGGCTCGATCTGAAACTTCTCTCATTCTTGAAGAAACCTGTCCGAGGTTATCAGAAAGTTCTCCAACAGAAGGGGAGATACGGTCAAATCTGTTTCTTAATTGGTCTAAACGTTCTTGAGCCCGTTGTTGTTGTTCAGTATACCTTTGGAGTTCTTGCCTTGCTGCTTCAACCCTCGAATCATTCTCACCAAAAGTATTTGATAGATTATTGATTCTTTGTCTTTGGGCTTCAATTAGGTTATTGTAATGGTTAACTGTTTGGGATAAACCGTCAATTCTAGCACGTTGAGCCGAATAGACCCTACCACTAGCATTTAAAGAAGCAACATTCTCTTGAGTAGCCCGAGTAATGTTACTAATCTCTTGTCTTAAATCTGCTGTACCAGATTTGAGATCTTCGAGTCTACCTTCGGTAGTTCTTAGCTGTCTTTCCCAGGCAGCTTGTCGGGTAATTGCGGAGTTGATTTGTGAAGCTAATAGCTGAACTTGTTTTGAACCTTCACCATAAGTTTGAATGGCATTCTGGTGTTGTCTACGTAACTCATCAATTTTACGTTTGTTCGCATCCATTATTTGAGTAAGATCTTTAATCTTATTCTCTAATAGAGCGTATTCATCACCAGCATTTGAAAGAATCTCAAGGTTCGCTTTCATTGCTGTTTGAGCAACTCTAATTTCTCTCTTAATACCTTGAAGAGTATTAGAAAACTGGGTGCCATCCATTGATAATTGAATGACCATATTTCCTAGTGGGGTTCCAGTCGTCGCCATCGCTCCACCTCCATGACTTCATTAAATCGATTTGAAGAACTCTTCAATATCGTCAGTTTTTGTTTTCTTCTTTTTGTCTCCCATTAAGCGTAAGAAGCCATTTATGTCCATTTCTTCAATATCCTTATAAGACCAACCGGCCTCGATCAAATCTTTGTAAATCTGATCGAGGTTATCCAGGTAATCTTGGTATGACTTTATTCCGTCACTTTCGCTAGTTCCATCTGTGCCTTCTTTTTTTTAGCTTCTCCACCCAGTACATCTTGGAGGATTCCAGATAAAACTTCGGCGATTTTGTCAGAGGCAATACCATCATAGATAGTGTCGAAATTGACTTTTTCACTTCTAAATAGGCTTGCGACAAGAGCAACCAATTCGTCTAATTGTTCAAGCTCATTCATAACTTCTGTTTCTTGCTTGACTCCGAATTCGATTACCCGACGTAATGCTCGGGCTGAGACAAATCCTTCAGTGAATGTTTCAACTTTGTCTAGTTCAGGGTTATATAATTCAATTTTTAGCATCGTGAAAATTTCTCTCCTTTGTTTATTTGGTATGTAAATAAAAAACTAGATGCCAAAGGCATCTAGCTTATTTGTGATTAGGCAGTAGTAGTATCAGAAGTTTCAGTAGGGGTTGTTGTTGAAGTGTTAGTTGAAGTTTGACCTTCAGCTGTTGTTCCATTCCAGCCGGGGAAGAGCAATTGAGTAAATGCAGACACAGTGAAGCCTTGAGTGCTTGTACGGCCTTTAGCATAAACAATACCGTCAGAATGGCGAGCAACAAATTCACCAGTCAAAGCACCATCGGTTGTATCAGCTTCTTGTCCTTTGTCCTCACCTGTTTTAAGATCGAATCCATCAGGGTGACCGAATTTACCTTTTGCAAGGGCAATATAAATGTCATCATTGGCCAGGCCTTTTGTTTTCATAATTACGGCACAATAAGGGGCAACTGTATCAGCACCAAGAGTTGTAATTCCATTTTCATTTGTCTTAGCTCCAGAGATGTCTGCGATCATTTCTTCTGTTAAATCAGCTGTATTAAGTTCTAATTTAGGGTTAGAAACACCGACAGCAGAAACATAGAATGGAACGTTGGAAGCATAGACTGTATTAGTCGTTGGAGCCAAACCTGAAATTTTAGCTTCAACAGCACCACCGACTTGGGCGTTAATTTTATGAACTTTTACTACCTGTTCTTGATCATTAAGAATAGCAATTTGGACTTCTTCAAAACCTAATGTTGCCACTAATGATTTCCTCCCTTAAAAAAAATAAGCCTACTCATGTTTGAGAAGGCTCAAATCGTTTAATATTTCAGTTGTTCGATAACGTCTTGCTAACATAAACAAATCAATGGTTGGATCTCTGTCTAACATTCCTGTGTATTGCGACCAATTATTTTCACCCATTAAAGTGTCTAAACGAGTTTTAAATTGATCGATTTTTGCTAGATCTGCAGCCCAAACTGTAATTTGAACACTAATTTCAGAAGAAAATGCTTTATTGCTAACAAATCTACTTTGGAAATCACTTATTTGAGTGATGCAAATAATCGGAGCATTTTCGACTTTTTGAAAGTCTTCAGGAACGTTGATTGAAAATATCATATCTTTGTTCATGAGATTTCCAATTTCTTGATCATTCATCAGCAAGTCATATACTGTTTTTACTGATAAACTCACAATCCCAATCCTTTCTTGAGCTCGTCTGTCATAACTGACATGGCTTCTGAACGAGACTCTTCTTCAGTCCGTTGAATAAAACCTTGTGGAGCAATTCTTGATCCACCCATTGTTCCAAATTCAACGAACTTTGCTCTCCATTCAGTTTCTTTGCTATATCCAACTTTGATTTGGCCAAATGCATCAACACCGGAAATTACTACATCGTCTTTCAAGTGTTTGTGCTTATCTACCGGCCAAACTGGAGTATTGTCTTCTAATTTTTCTGCAACAACATGCGCAGCTGCTTTTAATGCTCGATTTCGAACTTTGGTTTCACGTCCAGCCATTTGTTTCAAAGCTAATTCAATTCCTGACGTATCAATATCTAGTCCCATTAAGACACCGCCTTTGCAACGATTAAGTCATACATAGAACTTTTTAGATCTGGCTGGATCTCAACGATTTTGTATTTTTGACCTTGAAAAGAGATCATCATATCGTCTGTAATAGGGACCCTTTGTTTTGACCGAATTAAGAAGGTGATAATATTTTGAAGTTCTGTCCCGTAAGTAGTTATGAATTCTTTCAGCTGTTGTGATTCAACACTGGCCCAACATGATGTAACTTCCTTGTAAACCATAGTTGGAGCCCCATAAGAATCTTTTCCTTGAGTTTGTTTTAAAAAGGTTATTCTTTTATTTAATTCACTAATATCGGGGCGTTTAGAAGGCATTAAGCATCAACCTCGTATGATTCATCATTCCAATTTCTATAAACGTCAAGAAGACCAGAAAATACATATGAGAGTTCACTTTTAGATGAAATTGATGCAGTCTGAATTTCTCTATGTTCATACCATTGGGAGATAAGGCTAAGTGCTGCGATAGTGAATTCAGCTGGAAGGGGATCGAATTCATCAAACTTTTTATTGAGGTAAGTTTGAATATAATTCTGTGCAGAAATAATCATCATCGAAATTAAAGCATCATCTGCGTCATGATCGACTTTGAGATAATTCTTTACAAAGGCGAGGTCTAACTCAGTGATTTTTACATTACTCAACATTGTTATCTACCTGTGATTCATCAGGTTTTTCTATAACTTTGGGTTCTTTTTTGCCTTTTTTCGTTTCTTTAACTTCCTCTGCATGGCCATTCTTTACAAGGCTCTTGGCCAAATCTTTATTCTCAATCTCAACAACTTCGTTATGGTTAAAGACTGTTTTATGAGAAGGGAGATAAGCAGATTGTAGGAATTTAACTTTTGGCATATGGATTACCTCCTTTGGTTATGTATAAAATCAGTATTTTATAAATGAAAAGAAGCTCCGAAGAGCTCCTAATCACTTATATTGTGAAGTTTTTCACATGATTAAGCAGAAGTAGTCGCAGTATCAACTTTTAACACAGAGATAGCTTGTGGGTTGTAGACTGCACCATCCATGTAACCATCGAGAACAAGTAATTGAGAACCACGGATAGCTTGTGTTGTATCACCTGTGACGTGTTGAAGAGCGAATCCTTTCTTAACCAATACTGCATAAGCATCTTGAACAGAACCAAAGATCGCAGGAGTTCCATCAGGAAGTTGATCAGTTACAATGACTTCGGCACCGAAAAGGGTATAGGTTAATTTACCGTTAACGACACCGTTTTGCATGTAGTAATGGCCCATAGAATCTTTCATCTTAGCGATTTGGTTGAAGAAACCACGTTGCATAATGAAAGAAGATGAAGCTAGGAATTCAGGATGAATAGAGTTATAGAGGTCCATTAAGTTATCAATAGTAACTGCGCTGGAGACAGGGATTTTTTGAACTTCAGCATCGTTAACGATACCAGAGAATTCTTCTCCACCTGCACCCACAAGAATTGATTTTTCAACTGCTTTACCGACCCGGCGACCGAGAAGGTTAAGAGAGTAATCAACAATGTTAACAGCCGCATCATTAATCAGCTGATTAGATAGGCTGATTGCTGCACCAACACGTTTTTGTGCAAGCTTAACTTCATCAAAAGAGATTTGAAGTTCGGATACATCTTCACCTTCACCAACAAATCCTGCAACAGAGTTAAGGGATTCCTTAGCAATTTTCAATGTTCCAGCGACAGATGGGAATTTAGTTGCTCGAGCAAATACCGGTGAAGTTTCTTCCATTTTAAGTACAATTGTTCCTTCAACATTCTCAGGGATTACGGCTCCACCTTGAGAAGTTGTTTGAAGAGCCCGAACTTCTTCACCATCTTGGCGACGGAGATACTGTTCAATACCGCGGAGTTCTTTTTCTTTATTATCCACTTTACGTTCCTCCATTGTTTTTTCATTTTTCTCGCCATCTTTCTGGCGACTTTCTAATTCGGAAATTTGGTTGTTTAAATCAGTAACATCAGCAGTCAATTCATCAAATTTTGATTTTTCGTCTGCTGATAATGAGCGAACTTCTTTTTCAGCATTTTTTAGTAGTTCATCTGCTTCATCTAACAGGGCATTTCGTTTTTCTTTAAGCGCTTTCAAATTCATATTTATAAGAAACCTCCTGATTAATTTGATAGTCCAGTTAATTTATTTCGCAATTCTGATAATTCTTCAGAGACTAATGAACGTTTTTTCTCTTTATCAGGATCTTCATCAGATTTATCTTCTTTAGGATCTTTTTCATCTGGTTTCGTTTCATCAACATTTTCAGACTTTTCTTTTGTTTCAGGTTCATCTTGTTCGGAGTCATTATCTTTAACTTCTGTTTGTTCGCCTGAATTTTCGGCAGCCTTTTCAGGATCTTGTTCGTTCACTTTTTCTCTTAATTCAGCCGTAGCTTGTTCAATGAACTCTTTTTGTTCTGAACGAATTTCATTGATTGATTCTTTAAGAGAAGTTAATAAACGTTCTTCTAATCCTTCAAAGAGCTCTTTGATTTCATCCATATTTCTTTGCTCTCCTTCTTCTAAGTTCGTTGGAATTTCAATGTCTTCAATTACATCAATTCCTCTGGCTGAGATTGTAGATTGTGAGTAGGCCGGGTCTCGTACAACGGAAACTTCAAGTAATTCAAGATCATTAATGGTCCGTTCGTAAATACCATCATCGCGAACATCCCATGAATCATCTAAGGTTCTAAATCCAAATGACATATTCCGAAGGATTTTATCGTCTATCAATTGGTAATAATCATGTCCCCATGTAGTAGGAGAGATTGTTGCTTCCATATATAAACCGGTGCTGTCTTCAAATAATCGAAGGGAACCGTTTCGTGTAGAAGCTAGAATATGTTTGCTGTTATGTTCAGCAAGGAAGTCAATATTGTCGGGGTTTCGTGACAGAGCTCGAGTAAATGCACCCGGTGCAATTTTCTCAACAAACTTCTTTCCAGAACCCAGTACTTCGCTTAACTCTCCTGTTTTATTGACGTAACCAGAAACAGTCATTGAATCATTATCGTTATTGGCTCGAAGCTCGACCTTACGGGATAAAAGCTCAAATTTCATAAGTTAGTTACACCTCCTTGAAAAAATAAAAGCCAATAAATCTATTGATCTACTGGCTCATCTTTTATCTTTGAATCATCTTTATCTTCAGAAGTTTGTTCATTTTCAATTGGAGGTTTATTTGGATCAAGATTAGATGGAGTAGGGGGGTGATTCTGATTTTGTGCGGAAGGTTGTGGATTGTTAGGATCAATCGTTTCTCCCATGTTTGGAATAGTCATTTTTCCGGTTTTAGGATTATAGAAAATTTGACCCAGACCCCACATAAAGAAATCATCTTTAATTTCAGGCATGTCAATTCTTGAACGACCTTCGTTAAGAGAGATTAATCCTCCTTTTACAGCAGAAACAGTGGCATCGATTTTTTCTTTTTCTGTTGTTCTGAGCAATTCAGAAACATCAAATCTAAAATAATAACCTTGTTCTTTCTCTGTTTCTAATAGGAGAGATTTATTTAGAGCAGATTCAATCGCAGAAATGATCGGGCCAACACAGTATTGAAGAAAATAGAGGTTATTTTGTTCATTTGAAGCATACTTATTGGCCGAGGAATTTAACATGGACTCTGGAATATTGAAGACTCTAGCAATTTCTGAGACCGTGTTTTTCTTAGAATTAGTTAAATCCATTTCACTTGGTTTCATTGAAATTGGATTGTAATCTAATCCTTCTTCCAAAATAATTGTTTTACCAGCTTTCTTTGGTCCACTATAGAGGTTTTCCCAAGAAGATCGCAGGTTATCAATTGCTTTTTGGCTTAATCTTGATGTAGCTTTTAAAACACCTATAGGAAGGGCCCCGTTTTTTAAGATTCCATTTGAGTATTCGATTTCATCAAGGGCAAGTCTAAGAAGCTTACTATTATTCTGGAGGATTCCTGATGAGGTAACTCCATCTTCACTGTCTCTTGTAAGAATAATCAATTCATCCGGAGTAAATTCATAAGTTCCAGTTTTGTTGTTATAAAAATAATTGATCGTAGCCCATTTTTTATATCCCTGACTATAAGTTGTCACTGAAATATATTTGATGGGCAAGGGATAGAAGTTAGTAACCTCATTCCGAATTTTTTCGATCTTGATGTAGCTAGCTCCATACAGTAAATAGTCCTTAACCATTCTCTTTTTCATGTTATAGCCGTTTATCAAATCATTTGGTTCATCATTTAAAAGAGAAACACGGTTATCAGGAATTTTAATTACTGCACCTTTGCGATCTTCTTTATATAAGTAGATTGGCAATGATGCTATTGATGATGTAATAAGCTCAAGAGCCGAAACAACAGTGGGGATTCTCATAGCTTCTTCTTCTGTTATTGGACCACCATCACCAAAGTAAGAAGTAATAGAATATCCACCACCGTAGGAATATTGCATGGAACGGTCTTCTTTCTGCTTATTTTTTCTCGAAAAAATCCCCATTTAGGTTGGTTATCCTCCTTTCTTAGAGAATAATTAGTTCCCTTTCTTCAAAGTTGGAGGTTAAATTTTCTTCAACTTCTTTATTCCATAGGGCCATAGCGTTTAATATTGAGATAACCATATCAACTTTTCCTGTGGATTTTTTCTTATTAACGTAAGTATTGAGGTTGGAATCCTTAACCTCACGAGCATTTGAAAAGTTGATTTCCAGCAGTCTGTTTTGTAGATACTTAAAGCTGCCTTTCAAAACACGTTCTTTTACAAGTTTAGTAGCAGGGTGCAAGACAGAAGAATGCTGCTTAATTTCGATCGTGTCATAGCCTTCTTCGTACCATCGGTTAGCTGAAGCAACGCAGTTCCACCGGTCATAACCGATGCCCTTAATGATTACCCCATATTTCTTTTCGAGATCTAAGACAAAGTTTTCAACGAACCTATGGCTGATAACTTTATCACCACAGAAATAGCAATAACCATTATCTCTCATGGTAAAGTAATCAACCTTCTCAACTTTGGACTTATTTTCCGCACTATCTTCCGGAATAAAAGCCCAGGACTGAGCAACGTATTCATCTTTATCATGATCATAAGTAACCATTGAAACAGCTGTATTATCAGTAGTTTGAGATAAGTCAACACCAACAAACACTTCTCGACCTGTCCAATCATATGTAGTAATCATATTCTTCTTTAGTTCATCTGAAGGGATATAAACCTCTGAGTCATCACCATCAACGAAAATATTCATATGCTTTGTTAAGAAGTTCTTTTTTGAACTTGGCATATCTAAAGCAGTTCTACGTTGCTTTTTTAAATATTCCAAGTTATCTTCGAGAACTTCAGCAAGTGGATTTGCTTCAATGAGGGATTTGTCAGATAGCCAATCTTTAGGATCATCAGGTTTATAAAGGAGGGCGAAAAGAGTGGGATCATCAATTAAATCATCCAGAACTTTTTGAGCGTATTCAACTTCTTCAGTCATAGGATTGTTTAATGATTCATAGGCTGTACTAATAAGAATTCCGGTACGGTTTACCATGTTCATTTGAGAAGATTGCATAGCATCAATAGGGTAACGGTTTCTTAATGCTCCAACTTCGTCTGCTACGAAAACATTTGCTTTTCTTCCATCCATCCGGTTCTCAGAGTTAGCTAATGGAATGAATTTAGATTTTGTGAGTAAACACCGTACTTCACTTCTTGTTATTTGGAACTGTTTTTGGATAGAAGGGTGAGAAGCTGTAATTGTTTGTTCAACTTCTTTTTTGACTATCGAAGAAAGCTCTTTATCCGGGGCAACGGAATAAAACTCGGAGTATTCTGGTTCAATTAAGAGCAAGAGGATAAAAATTAAAGCAACGAGGAATGATTTACCGGATTTACGACCAATTAGGAGTACTGACTTTTCATATCTTCTTTTAATTGGATTTTGTTTATACTTCCAACATAAAGCATTGACTAAGAAAAACCATTGGAATGGAGCCAAAGCATCATGAGTTGGCGTTCCAGCTTTCAATCCTGTGGCCATATTTATAAGCTTTGTTAAGCCATCAATTTTCTTAAGTTCATCTTCATCGATAAAAAATTCACAATCAGGATTGTGAACGTCAGAAATGAATTTGCAGCAAGCCTTTTTAACGTACTTGCCGGCAGTTAATTTACCTTCAACAACATCTCTAGCATACTGATAGGCGGGATGGGCTTTTAAATACGAAGAAACCATATTATCACTCACCCTCAGTATTATATTTATTGGCAAGGGTTGAAGGAATCGAACCAACATTTTCAGTTTTGGAGACTGACGTTTTACCATTAAACTAAACCCTCATGGCGTACTCGGTAGGATTCGAACCTACGACACTCGGTTTAACAGACCGATGCTCTAACCACCTGAGCTACGAGCACATAGAAAAAATCCCCACTGAAAATCGGAGTAAAAAACAGCAGGGATTATAATTAACTTTTTAATAATTTGAGTAACGGATCTTCTTCTTCGTTTTTTTGTTCAATTTTCAAACCCGCAAGTTGAGCCCTTGATGCTGGAGATAATCCAAGCTGGGTAGATAAAGCTCTAAACTGATTAAGATACTTCTGTTTTGTAGCAACTGCGGGATGTTCTTTTATTAAGTCATTCCCATACCTATCAATTGTGTTTAAAATAAGTCCTTCTTTATTAATAATTTCATCTGCTTGCCTCATTTTACTTAGACAATCAGCAGTTTGTTCGAGTAGAGGAATATCTAAATTGCAGAGGATATTACTTATCTCTAGTTCAGTGGTTAAGAATTTGTAATACTCTTGAGCTAATTCATCAAGATGTTCAGGAATTTCATTCACTAAATCATCATTTCCAAGTAGCTCTTGTTCTGCTTCGGCTCTTTCCTCCAATTGAGCTTTTGATTCTGAATGTCCTTGTTTGAGGGAAGCTGGCTTTCTAGGACGAGCCATCACATCACCTCTTAAAGTTTGAAGTCATAATTGTGATTTTCAAGATTAATGTTTGGTTTAAAATCAAGTTCACCGGAAGTACCTAATTGGAGGTTGCACGTTTTACAAAGGGTAATAAGATTGCTTTCTTCAAACATTAATTCGGGGTAATCAATTCGAGGCTTTATGTGGTGAACTTGCAATTCTGAAGAATTAACGATGCTATATTTGATTAGACATCGTTGGCAGCAACCTTTGTCTCTGTGGATGATGAGACTTCTTAATTTTTTCCAACGTGCAGTGGAAAGGGGTTTTAAGTATTCTTTATTTTTTTGATAATATTTGCGTTGGTATTGATTTCGATTTCTGTTTTGCTTGCAAGAGCAAGTTTCATTTGAACCAATAATCTTCCCGCAATTATTACATATTTTCTTCTTCATAATCATCTTCCCAATCGTTTGGAGAAAGATCGTCAAAGTTTAAATCATCAGGTTGAATACCACAATAAGAGCATTCATAAATGACTTTTTTCTTTTTCCGATATGTAATAATAGGAGAATTACATTTAGAACAGATTAATTTAGTTCGATTATCTTTCATTTATTCATATTGATCTCCTTTTTTGAAGCTCAATATCTCGAACAATACTGTTTATGTCTCTAATATAAATGTACACAAGTCGAAAATTCTAAACAGTTTTTATTGATTTTTTTAAATAATTTCTTAAATAGAGTGTACGAACCTATGTTTGCGTTTTATAATTTTAAATGTAAGTTACTCAACTACTAAATCGGAGGGGATAAGTTATGAAAACTGAAGCTTATTCTAAACTTGAAACGATTCTGGGGTTCTTAAATTACATTGAAAATGTTGAAGGAGTGGTTCATCCGGAGACTATTTATGAACAAATATTGGACCCGAAAGTTGAAATTGTTCAGGTGATTGATGGAAATCTCTTTAATTTAAGGTACTCTAAGTCTTATAAAGAATTGAAGTTTGTATTTGGAGATGTTCAAGAGCGAGAGATTGATTCTCATATAATTAACTGTTTGGATGTCATTTATAAGTCATTAAACGACATTGGGAGCCTTTTAGACCAACTTACCATAAATTCTAAAGCCAGTTAAAAGACCATATCAGACGATATGGTCCTTATTTATGCTTATTCTGACCTTTGTATTCATCTGAATTGAGGGATTTTTCAAAAAATGATTCTATTCGCATGAGCCTTTGGTGGTATAATATTAAATATATGTAAAGAAAAGGAGGTATTTGATTGTCTGTTTCGGATTTAATCCCATATCATTATGTAACCACAGACATTAATCATTGGTATGTTGTTATAAAGCAGGGTCGAGTTGAGAAAGCAAAAGAAATGAAAAGAAAAGTTGAAAAAGAATTCGATATGATGGAGAAAAATGAAAAAGTAGCAGTCTATCTTCAGCTATTAAAGCTGCGGCATGAAATAATGCTGTCGTATCTTGAACCTGACTCTGTTAAAAATATAGATGGTGTTTATTCTGATCTTAAAAAGACAAGGGAGAATATGGCCCCTGAATCTCTTACGAATACAATAGAGTTCTATTATAATTTTTTTACCGGTATGTATCACTTCAGAACAAGAGATTTAGTTATTGCCCTAACATATTACCGTGAAGCTGAAAAATATCTTGATTTATTAGATGCAAATGCAAATACAGATAAGGCCGAGTTCTATTTTAAAGTATCAGAGGTCTATTACTATATGAAAGAGACTCATTTCTCCATGAATTATGCTCAGCGAGCATACTCTATATTTAAAGAACAAAAAGATGCTCAGGGTAATCTTACATATGGAAAAGAAATGGTCCAGTGTCAGTTTGTTATCTTCGGGAACTGGCTAGATAAAATGTGTTATGAGGACGCTTTAGAAACAGCTGAAAAAGCTTTAAAAGATGCCCTAGAAATAGGGGAGCAACATTTAATTGGTTCAGCTCATTTTAACGTGGGATTATGTTATAATAACCTTGAAGAACTTGACAATGCTGAGAAACATTTTCAAATCGCCTATGAAATTCATAAGGATCGAAAGCACATTTATGAGTCAAAAGCGATTTTTAATCTGGCATATGTCAAAGCAAAGAAGAATGATTTAAAGGCTGCATTAGAATTATATCAGGAAGGTCAGAAGGTTGCTGCCCGGCACAACAACCAGGAAGTAACCGAGAAATTAAAACTGGTTAAAGGCCTTTATTTATCATTCGACTTACAAACACTTAGAGAAGTGTTCAAGTTCTTCGAAGAGAAAAACCTTTATGGTGATATGGAAGAATACGCTGTTGCTGTTGCTGATTTTTTGACCAACAAAGAAGACAGACATGATGCGGTCGATTTTTATCAAATGGCAATTGAAGCACGCAAACAAATTCAAAGGGGGAAACATTTAAATGAAAAAATGTAAAATTGCAATTTGTTTAGCGCTCTTGCTTGGCATTGTTGGAGTATCTAGCGCTTCATATGCTCTTTCTGAGCAGTCCACTTATAAGGTCGCAGATAGAGCAGCAACTTAATATGATAAAGGAAAACCCCATTTGGAAAGTCCAATGGGGTTTTTATTTTATCAATTTAATATTTATACCTGGGTTTTCATTTAAATCATGCACTGCATTAATAAATTCGTCAGTATTCATAGGTTGAAAATTAAATTTTCCTTTTCCATATTCTTCAGCTGAGTCTGAAACTGCAAGAATGGTGCTACCACCTAATTCTCCTTGTAATGAATCAAACCATTCTATTGATTCAATAATACCCTCAACATAGAACTTCATTACAAACAAGTATACCGTATTCATGATTACATTCATTCTGAGAGCTAATCCTTTAACCGGTATACTTTCTTCCATATCTTTAATTTCATCTTTAACAGTACCCCATTTTTTATAACTTAATAAATAACTTTGACTCATGGTTATATGGTTGCCGTGTTCATTGCTGATTAAATTAGAAATTGGAATCCCGAAATGTTGAGCCAGGTTCCTTAATTTATATAAAAATCTATATTCAAAATAATTATCATATATAACTGATAAAAAGTTATCAAATTCATCTTTGACTTTAGAATCAAAGGTTTTAGACAACGAAGAAGGAATATGATCAATGTACGTCCTAATCATCGATAAGTAATTCATAAATAGTCTATTCGCTTCAAATACAACATAATCTGGACTGCCTATTTCTGACGAGTCTTTATCTTTAATCGTATCTAAAAAATGTTCAAGTTCTTCTCCATTTCTTACAATTAAATTATATAAATTCTTATTATTTATATGCAGCCCAAGGTACTTTCTGTACTGAAAATATTTTTCTTGTTCTTCTTGAGTGAAGTCTCTTTTAATATCAACTTTGTGTTCCCCTTCTTTTATTGTCTTAATGGTACCAATCCTATAATACAAAAATTTTCCCCCTCAATAGGTTATTTTCTCTATATGTTTATTATATCCATCTAACTATTATTCTATAACAAAGAATGACAAAATTCTTGTTCCTTCTCCTAAATTTCAACACAATTTGGGCGTTTTGGGATGGTTGGTGTGAACGGACCTCCTCCAGTTATTCCTGTCGAGACCGATTTTTTTCCCGAAAGGGTAGGCGGCTACTTTTTCAAACCTCGATCCAACTCTCAGAGCAGGCGGCAATCATTTTCAACTCCACCCGAATTTTTCGTGTGTGAATTTTCCTCACTCTTGTTTGATTTCTCCCTACCAATTTACGTTTCACCATTCTCAGATATAAATATATTGCACAACTCAATAATCACGGAGACATTTGAAGCTGAGAGTTTACTCCTTTATCAAATAACTCCAAGGTTATCTCGCCGTTGCAAATACCATTAAGCAATTAATGGTGGTGAAGATTCTTCATCTTCGCTGGGATCGATGGATAGACTAATCAATCGTCATTGATCATCCTTATCATTGACTTGCAGTTGATTAGTAATGTTATCCGTTGTCATGTGCTTTAAGTGTTTGAGCCAATAAGAATTAACTTATAAATCAACACTGGAGAAGAACGTATAGTTGTTTAGATGTGGTCGTAAGAATTCTAAACTTAATCTTCATGGATGCTTACGAATAGCTATGGTCTTTATATATCAATTAATTATTAATGAATATATTAAATAATAAATTAAATAAACATATGAGAAATTACGTAAGTAATTTCGAATAGACAATGCTTTAGCATTGGCATATTAAATTAATTCGCTAATGTGGTTTACGTTTTAATAGAGCCAGATATAATCATACCAATTATCAGACATTTCTAAAGTGGTGTTGTTAGATAACCAATTCAGCAGCACCACTTTCACTCAACTACTACATACATTAATCGGAGGGAGATAGGATGTTTGAAGACTTTATTATTACTAATCACGTAATACAGCGATATGAACAAAGAGTAGGCGAATGCCGTAAGAATATTGAAAGTAGGATTAAGCGTGATGTAAGAAACTTAAATATAAAGCAGATAGTGAATAACGGTAATGTGAGGCATATCTTTACTAGAAATAGTAAGGAATTCATCTTTGTAAAAGAAAGAAATCACTGGATACTTACAACCGTTATTAAACGATCTCGTAATAATAACCATGAAGCTATTGAGAAAAGAAAAAGGATGGCAAAAAGAATGGCTGCATGTGTATAGAGCTAGATTCAAATATCTAGATATTATTTTTGCAATATTCTGTAATCAGTGTGTACGACTCAAAAAAGAAGTGATAATATTATTTCGTTACTCGAAATAACCAAAGGAAAATCGGAGGACTCAACTACTATGATGAAGAAATATGTTGAAATTTTTAAGGAGATTAAAAACGAATCAAGCCGAAAAGGAAAAGAAGAATTACTAAGAAAATACGAAAATGTGGAGGGTTTAAAGGAGATTTTCAAGTTTGTTTACGACCCACTTGTTAAAACGGGTTTAGCAAAAAAGAAGATCGAAAAAGAAGTTTGTTTGCCGACTTATACTCAACTTGAAACCATCTTTGATGCTATGGCTTACGTAATTCTTTACAATACCGGATCTGATCAAATAATCCAATCAATTCAGATCTTTTTAAAGCAACTTAAAACAGAAGAAGAACGGGAACTGGCCAAATCTATATTAACAAAAGATTTGCCGATTGGAATCTCTTCAACTACTTTGAATAAAGTATACGGTAAAGGGTTTATCAGTAAACACAAGGTTATGAAAGGTCAAAAATACAATCCTGAAAAACACCTTACAAAAGGAGAAGAGTTCATTGTCTCACTTAAAGTCGATGGCTTCAGATCAACAACGAAGAACTTGGAAGAAGGCAGCGAATTCATTACAACCACCGGTGCCAAATACGAAGGATTAATTGAACTCGAAGAGTTAATGAAAAAACTTCCGACAGGATTTGTTTATGAAGGAGAACTCGTAAACGTGAATAGAGATAACCTTTCCTCATCGGACTTATTCCGAGCAACTCAAAGTCGTTTGAAGAAACACGGAATTAAAAAAGACGTTAGATTTTTGTTGTTCGACATGATTCCAATTGATGATTATGAAAAAGGTGTTTTTGATGTTCCTTACAAAACTAGACGCTCTTTTTTAGAAGAAACGATCAAGAAGTCTCTGCCGGCAGATTCGTTAATTTCGGTTGTTCCTAAATTCTATGTTGGAAATGACAAAGATGTTATTGATGACTTGTTTCTTGAAGCAATTGGCCGTGGGGAAGAAGGATTAATGATTCATTTATCGGATGGAATATTTGAATTGAAAAAATCTCCTAGCATTCTAAAAGTAAAACCAGAAGAAGAAGCAGATTTACGTTGTTTAGATGTTGTGGAAGACATACGTGGTGGTAAATGTGGATCAATTATTGTTGATTACAAAGGACATCGAGTGGCCGTAGCTGGATTAAAAGAGAAATGGAAAGTTGATTTTTGGAAAGATCCATCCTTGGTGGTTGGGAAGATTGTTGAGATTAAATATTTTCAAGAAAGCAAAAATGAACATGGAGGTTTATCTTTACGGCAGCCTTCATTAAATAGAATTCGCGATGATAAAGATGAAGTGTCTTATTCTTAGATTTATGAGCCTGGCTTTAGGTCGGGCTTTTTTTATTTAAGAGAATCAAATCCTTCACCTTTAGGAGGTGAAGGACTCTCTTCATCTTTTCTCTCTTACGATTTCAGTCGTCCGACCTAAGATAATAGGTGGTTGGTCTGCAGAAAAAAACAGACTAAAAGAGAGAATGATTGAAAGGAATAAATGCAATACTCTGTCCTTTCGACAAGTCAGGAGGGGTAAACTCCTGACTACCATATGACTGGCTTTAAAGATACATTACCAGACGTTAAATTATATAGCAATTTATATGGATTTTATTTTACGTTTTTCTTTTCCGAGATATAAAAATAAAAGATTCCGAGAAAGAGATAAGGGATCAATAAATATTAGGAGAGTGCAAAACCCAATGAAAAAACTAATTGCTGTTTCAGCATTAGGAGTATCGATGCTAATTGCTTCTCCCACGTTTGCTCAAGAAGTGAAACCTGGGGACACAATGTCCAAAATTGCGAGGGAAAATAATATTTCTCTTCAAGAATTGGCCGAAGCTAACCCACAAATCAAAAATCTTTCTTTGATTTATCCGGGACAGGAAATAAACACAAAGGTTGGAGTCAAAGAACATCAATCGGTGGTTTATGAGGGATATAAGCATTTTACTTCAACAGCTTATTCAATGGGTACTGTTACAGCAACAGGAACGAAAGTTCAAGAAGGACGTACAATTGCAGTGGACCCGAATGTAATCCCCTTAGGATCAAAAGTAGAAATCAAATTTCCTAAAGGATATGAACATCTTAATGGTGTTTATACAGCTGAAGATACTGGATCTGCTATTAAAGGGAATAAAATCGATGTGTATTTAAATGCTAATGTCAAGTGTATAGAATTTGGTGTTAGAGATATTCAAGCTAAGATCTTAAAGTAAAGGGAATAATAATAAAGGCTGCCATTTTACTTTCTACCTCGCTATTAATTGTTGTTGAGGAAATCAAAATGGCAGCTTCTTTTTTAATCCTCAGCTAAGCTAGATACTTGGATCCTTCCGTTTTCAAAAATAAATATCGGCTGAACACTTTCATTCATCCCTTTTGTTTCAGAATATGATTCAGAAGGGAATGTTGCCCGATTATTTTTTATCATCCATTCACCCATCCTTTTAAAACCTTCCTTATCAAGGATTAACAAATGGTGATAGTACTTTCCGAGTTCAAATTCTTCAAACGGGCCCAATCCTTGTTCCATAAAATGATCCTCATACTTTTCTTTGAAAAACTTTATTGCTTCTTCAACATTTTTAAATTTAGGAAAGCTTTCGAATTCTTTTCTTGTTATTCTCTTAATCTCCATAATTCACCTCATAATTCCGAGTTTCTTCTATTATATATTATAAATTCATACTCATATATACATCATCAAGATCTTCCTGTGTAATACCTAAGTATTTCTTTGTAATTGCAATACTTGAATGATTCAAAGCTTCCATTATTAAAGCCAAAGAGTATCCTTTTTTATACGCCCAATATCCCCATGTCTTTCTCATGCTATGAGTTGATACCGGTTCTTTAATTCCAATGTAATCTGCAGCTGAAGATAATATATGGGCAGCTTGTTGACGGGAGATGGGTTTATTTCCTTTTCTGCTGAAAAACAAATAGGATTCCTGGTCAAGCTGATATTCTTTCATATATTCTCTAATTGCTTTTTGGAGGTTCTCAGTGATCGGAAATCTTTTATACTTTCCTGTCTTTTCTTCATGAAGATAAATGAATTCTTTCGGCTTCCTTCCATCCCAAATATCTCCAACCTTCAATTTAAGAATATCACTAATTCTGAGGGCAGAACTTATTCCAACCATGAACATTAAGTAATCTCTTTTGCTCTTTTCTCTCAAATACATTTTTAGTAATTCCAGTTGTTTTTTGTCTCTAATGGGACTAACCATATTCAAAATGATCACCTTCTAACCAATATGACATATTATAAGATAATTATATGTTATGTAAAATTCAAAAACAATGAAAAGTCGACATCTCTTATAAACATTGATATGAAGGGATTTAATACTTTACATAATGTTATTGTGTAAGATTCGCAGACTTATAAATTCTACCTTCCATTAATTTACATATGGAAAATTACGGATATAATCGTTATATAACTTCGAACATTAAATTAATTCAAAATAAATAGAACAAATTTATGGAGGAACAAATATATGAGTTTTACATCACAGAGAAACTTTAAAGGGAGATTAGATGGAACGACAGTTCATGAAATTAACAAAAAAATTGATTTTGAAAAAACAACATTAGAGGAACGGAAAAAAGTTGTGGAAGAGATCCTAAATGAGACTAATTTCTATTCCGAGTATTTTGATGGTTATTTTAAAACAGGGATTACAACCAAAGACTTTTTATCCCATCAAAACAATGTTTGCAAATCACTAGATCGTATGGCCACATATTTATTAACCAGTGATGAAATTAAGAAAGAAGAAGAACAAGAGAAAACGGAGTACATTTTTTATTCAGATGAACGGTACTTTCAAAAGAAAGTTGAGAAAGAACAATCTATAGAATCATTGACGAACTCAGATAGCAATGATTTTTCCGAGAATGTTATTCACTTCTTGAAAAAAGAAGAAAGAAACAAAATTCTGCTTAGACCTCAATCGATTACAGCTTCAGATCTCGAAAGAGATGATTGGTTGGGGGAAATTTTAAGAAGTTATAAGCCATTCTATGATTTCGTAACACAAAAACTGAAGAATAAAGAAGGGAACCGGTTCATTTTATCTCGCATTAAAGGTCAGCTGCAGCACGATATGATTTATTCTAAAGATACATTGTTAGGCGTGTTCGGTTATAACCTTAAATACTTCTCCCAGAGTACAGAATACGATATTGATGTGTTTGACTTCACAAATCCTCTTCACTTAAAAGGTGATGTAGTTGAAACGGAATCGGGAAAAACCATCTCAGCTAAAGGATTATTATTCTTAAAACCAGATTTTGATCCAAATGATGATTTTAGCTTCATCTTATTAGACTTAAAATCGACAATCGAAAAAGCTAAACTCACTGACTTCGAAAAAGAAGTCTTAAGACAAACCCAAAATGGATTAACTCAAGAAGAAATAGCTGCGAATTTTAACACATATCAAATGAAAATATCTCGAACAATCGATCGTATTGTTAAGAAGGTCGCTGCAGTTGGAGATAAATACGATTCAGAAGAAACAGAGGTCTAAGGATCTCTGTATTTTTCGTTTGAATCAGAAAATATTGAGAACAGGAGACTGAATCTATGTTTAAGTATGGACTTGAAGCAGAATGTCATAATGCTGTTATAAAAGGCAAAGATGGCAAAGGGCACATTGATTTTTATTTGGCCAAGTACGTTACATTTAAACTCATCGAAAGAGATCCATTTATTAAACCAATTGAAATCCTAAATTTTATTTGGAAGCATTACTATCCAGGAGAGATTACCCGATTTCTCAATAACGCAACAAAACACTATGGAGATAGGGGCGAAGTAGAAAGGAATTACATCAAGTATTTCTTTCAAAGAATAGGACGGCCGATTTTTCAAGAGATTGTCGTTAGAAACCTCGTCAACAGCTGCCTAATGTTTTGGTTTGAAATTCCCTCATCAAAAGAAGATCGTAATTCGAAAATTGATGGAACGGTTCTTCATTTAAAAGACTCCAACATTTCTATTCCACTTCAAATTAAAAATCACAGACATATGGATTCTAAAGATCAGAAAGAAAAGCAAGAACAAATTAAGTGTTACGGTAGACCAGCTGAATACCTAGAGGTCCATTTCTTTAATGATGATATGGTCAATGGAGAATTATATTGGATCGAAGGAGACCTAAAAGTTCTATTTACAAACAGAGGTCTTGATAAAACGTCGGTACAGTCCTTTGAAACAAAAATATTAAAAGAAATGGCCAAAAAAGCTGAAAATCAATTTACGTTTTCAAAGGCACAGATATAATAACAAAAATTACCGTGAGGTGATAATAAGTGAGCACACCAGGTTACGAAGCTTTAACCAGGAAGGTTAAGAGTTTTCGTGAGAATCTATCGACTCGAACTAAAAATGATAAGACCTGGCTCTTATATGAATCAGTAAATGAATTAAGTGAAGAAGACCTTAAAGACCTTGGTTTAACGATTGTTGATCTGGCTGAAATAGTCAGCAATGAAATAGATCAAAACCCCTTTACATTAAAGAAAGAACATTTAGTACATTGAGGAGAATGATCATGAAAGAAGAAAAAGGTTTAGACTATGCCAAATCTCAAGTTGAAGAGTTTCACCGAGCATTCCATCACCCAATCTCAGAAAAACCAACATCTATTCCTGAAGATGTTGCTTTGGCCAGAACCATCTGGACGGCTGAAGAGTTAGTTGAATTCTTATATGCAACAGCAGGTGGAAACAAAACAAAATTTTATGGGTTGGTAACAGAGTTAATCCGGGGAATTACTGCTGCAGAATCTAAAGTGATTAAGAAAGGTCCGGTTGAGGATATTCTTGTTGACCAAATGGATGCATTAACTGATGTTAATTACTTTGTTCAAGGATCATTTGTCGTTGCTGGAGTTAAACCACAACCACTCTTTGATATTGTTCAAGACGCAAACATGGCCAAGTTATTTCCGGATGGTAAACCGAGATATGACTTAGGCAATAGTGGAAAGATACTTAAACCGGAAGGTTGGCAACAACCTGAACCAAAGATCAAAGCAGAAATTGAAAATCAAATCAAAAAATCGGAGGAACACTAATATTATGCAGAAGGTAAATTTCAAAAACTTGACTACTACTGAATTAAACGAATTTATTTCCAAAGCAGCAGAAGAACTCACTAAGAGAGCTAATAAGTCACCTAGAGTTATTACTGCTAGAAAGAAAGTTATTGAAGATGCTAAGTCAGACCTTGAAAACTTAAAAGATTCCACTATGTGCGATGGATATGAAGTTGGATCTTATGCTACTGTTCCTGAATACCACATCAATAGAAAAAAACGTGTCGTAACAGTTCTATTAAAAGGTTATAGGTCTGGAAGAATTTACGCAAAAGGTATTGCTAAATGCGATCCGAGAGATACCTTTAATGAGCATATTGGTAAAGCGATCGCTTTATACCGGGCTTTATCTAAAAAAGTTCCTACAAAGTACTTAACAGTTGAAAATCCTGTGGAACCAGAGATTGGAGATATTATTCTCACATCTTATCCGGAATTCGAAAATGAAAGAATTAGAGTTGTGAAAAGCATGAGTGAAGCGATGGCTGATGATGCAGCGATGTTAAGATCACCGGTTGTTAAGAATTTTACGTTTATCGTTGACGATTCAAAATCAGCATAATAGGTCGCTTAGGCGGCCTCATTACTTGGAGGAATACAAATGAAACTTAAATATGTTAAATCCTTATTGGCAGTAGTCGTTACTTTCGGTTTACTGTTGCCACCTACAATATCAGAAGCAGCTGGCTTTAGTGGTGGAAGTGCTAGGGTTTCTTCATCATTTTCTTCATCTAAATCCAGCTTCAGTAGTGGTAGTCGGAGTTCTGGATCATCATATAGTGGAAGTTATAAATCCGGTTATTCTAAACCAAGTTCTAGCTCGAGCTCAGGATCAAGCTCAGGATCAAGCTCAAGTTCGAGGAAATCTAGCTTTAGTTCTAGCTTTAAATCATTCTTTGGTGGATCATCTAAAAAATCTACAAAGTCGGATAAATCAAAATCCAAATCAATTTCTTTAACAAAAAAATCTTCAAATAAAACAAAATCAACACTATCTAAGAAGAGTTCTGTTAAAAAATCATCAGGGTCGTTCTCAGGCGCTACATCAAAGGTAAAAGGAAAAACCTATAGTGGAAGAACCACAAAAGCTTATGTTGGTGGCAGAACCGTTTCTGTTAATCATTACTACAATGCAGGATTTTCTCCTTCAGGTTGGTTTGGATATTATAACGGTTTTACGATGGGAATGTTCATGACAAGCATGATGCACCCCTGGGGTTACACCTATCATCCAGTCGGAGGACCAGGTTATGTTTCCTATGGAGCTTCACCTATTGCCTGGATCGTTGATGTCATCGCTTTGATCATTATTTTAATCATTGTCATTGCTATCATCCGTGCTTACAAATCATCTAAGACTTACAAAAGGAGATTTTGATTATGAGATTAATATTAAATGAGCAAGAAATTGTAGATGGAATTTGTGTTTTTATTTCAAATGACGCAGCCACTTCTCCAGAAGATGTTGAAATAAAAGAACTAACATATAACAATCACAAAGGGTTTATTGCTGAGGTTCGTTATGGACCTTTAAGAAGACAATTTCTTGGAACAACTCAGATCTCGGAAGGCATTATTCAGTTCTTAGAGGAATACCACAACTTCAATCCAGATTTGACGGTTGTAGAGTTGAAATACGATGAAAAATTAGGATTTCATGCTGAAGTCTTGGTAAACGAAGGAGAAGATCAATGCTTTCATTTATTATAACGTTTATTTGCTTCTTTTTATCCTATGGTATTGGATATTTAGACGGAAAATCAGAGGATTAAAGCTAAATTCAGATATAAAATTCAGATTTTATGCTAATTAAAGGGCTCAATAGGAGCTCTTTTTTAGTTGCTCAACTACTATAGATAACGAATCGGAGGAATTAATATGTCTTATTGGGATAGCTATACTGACGTTGAAGTACTTATCGGAAAAACTCTTACTAAAATTGAACAAAAGGGTGTGGGAGAATTAATCTTTCATACCTCGGATGGAGAATCTTATATAATGTATCATGAGCAAGACTGCTGCGAATCAGTCTATTTAGAAGAGATTATTGGTGATTTAGATGATTTAATTGGATCTCCAATAACAATGGCTGAAGAAATTTCTCAAGTTGGTGAATCTGATTGGGGATCAGCAACATGGACCTTCTATAAATTTGCTACAATCAATGGTTATGTAACTCTAAGATGGTTAGGTGAATCTAACGGATATTATTCTGAATCAGTTGATTTCAGAAAGCTGTAAGGGAACTCGAAAGAGTTCTCTTTTTTTGTTTACGTATTCGGTCGATTAGATATAAATACAAAAAATAAATCTGGGGTTAGATATTATTTTAAAAAATAAATAATTTATTATTTATTTTTTGATTTACGTTTCTAAAATCCAAGATATAAAAGATATGTAATAAAAATCACTCACAAATCGGAGGAAATTCTTATGTTAAATGAAATCGAAAAACTCTACGCTTATCTTCAATTTCGCCAAGCTGGTATGGATCAAGATGAAGCTATGCAAGCTATCGGTGATTTAGAATTTCTTATTCTTATGGATCAACTTAAATCAATTCTTGATGAAGTTCAGGAAGAAGTTACAGAGGAATCTGAAGCATCAGAAATTGAAAATCTATTGAAGGAAATTTTCTCGTAACTCATGGGAGTCTTATAAAATAAATAACTCAACTACTATAAAATCGGAGGAAAATTACATGGAAAATAAAGAATTAAGACAACTTCAAAATAATGTTCAAGTAATCGGCACCCTTAAATCAAAAGATTTAGAGGTCAAAACAAGTAAAAAAGGCAATAAGTATATGTCTGGTAACCTGGTTGTTCTTTCAAAATTTGATAACCATGTTCAGGAAATCAAAATTTCAGTGTTTATGATGGAATCATCAAAACTCTTTAAAGGCATTGAAACTGTAAAAAATGAATACAAAACTATTGAAGATGATGGGGCAGATGCAGCCGATCGAATTGAAGTTAATGGAGAACTTACATTAAATGAATACTACAATGCACAGGGAAACCTTGTTCAGTTTAACCAAGTTAAAGGAATCTTCTTTAACCGTTTAGATGAAACAAATGATCGACCAGATAAAGCAATTGCAACGATTGATACAGTTGTTCAAGGATTTGAACCAGTTATTAAGAATGACCTTCCAACTGGAGAATACAAAGTTAAAGGTTTCACTGTTGGTTGGGGAAATGAAGTTATTGAACTTAAAAATACGATTGTTGGTCCAGAACTTGCTGAAGCATTTATGGATTTATACCCTGCAGGTTCTACTGGTCAATTAAACTTCAAGATTAATAACTATGCTGTTGTGGACGAAGTTAAAGAATCAGAAAGCCAAGTTTCACATGGCTTTGGATCTACTGAAAAAGCAGAAGTTCGTCAGGTAACGAACTATGTAAACAATATTGAAGTAATCGGTGGAGAAATTCCTTACTTTGGTGATAAAGCTTATACAGAAGAAGAAATTGAAACAGCTCTTCAAATCCGCAAACTTAAGCTTCAGGAGCTTTCTCAACCAGCTGAAGATACACCACCAAGTGGTTTTGGTTCGAACGGAAATGATCTTCCTCCTGGATCTCTGCCAACTGGAATGGAACCACCACAAGATGATAACCCATTTAGTGATGCTCCAAATACAGATGATATGCCAGATTTTTAATATTTTAATCAGGCCAATGAGAAGAAATTCTCGTTGGCTTCTCTTTGAACAAATATGAGACGAGGTTGATAAAAATGAAACTATACTTAGCTAACGGTTTATTTGGAATCGCAGACCGAAATTTTAACGATACATTAGCAGCAAAAATCAGAGAAGAAATCCCTGAACTTGAGGTATATCTCCCACAAGAGAATGTTGTTGTTAATGATAAAAAAGCAAGTGCAACAAGTACACAAATCGCCGATGCTGATACAGAACACCTCCTATCAAGTGATATTTTAGTTGCCGTTTTAGATGGGGTAGAAATTGATTCTGGTGTTGCTGCAGAGATTGGAATTTTCTCAACAACTGGACGACCTATCCTTGGTTTGTATACTGATGTTCGGCAGTTAGGAAATGACAATGCTAAAAAGGTTCTAACATTAGTTGATGATATTACCGAAAACCAATTCCAATATCGTAATCTTTATGTTATTGGCTTGATCAAGAAAACAAATGGTGGAATATTCTCTACTGTAGATGATTTAGTAGCTGCTTTAAAAAAGAAAACTGATGAATTAAAAAAATCAGTTGAAAAAGAGGTGGCTCCCCAATGATAAACTTTCTATTGAATTGGCTGCCAGTACTAGGAACGGTGTTCCTGACAATTTGTTACCTACCTCAAATAAGAAAAACGTATGTAATAAAAGACGTAAATGGTATGAGCGTATTATTCTGGCTTTCTCTAAATGTCGCTTTGATCTTTATGCTCGTTAATGCCATTATGATCTTTATCAAGTTCGGTACATGGGGGACTATGATTACTGAAGCCTTAAATGAAGCTCTTGCTTTAATTATGTTGATCATGGTTCTGAAATATAGAAAAAACTCTTCATATGTTGTTCCCCAGGCATTAATTACAGCTGAATGGTTAAAGCAAAAGTTTAATGAAGAAAACGACAAGAGACAAGGATAATTCCTTGTTTCTTTTTTGTGCTTTAATTTACGTTTTTCACTATCCAGATAGAATACAAAAGGACTTGAAAGAAGACGGAGGTTAATAGATGAAAAATTCTTATAAAGTTGGTGATAAAGCAATTATAATCAGACAATTTTGTGGCCATGAATTTGAGATAGGTGAGATTGTTACCATCTTACATGATGCTGGTCATTCTGATTTTTTCCAAGCAAGTGATGGGAAAAATACCTGGTACGTTTCAATCAACGAGCTTTATCCATATGAATTGATAAAGAAAAAATACAGGAAGAATAAAAAAACACCGGCAAAATTTATTAATTAATTTACGTTTTCCAAGCACCAGATATAAATAAAAAGTAATCACATTAAACAAATCGGAGGAACTCAACTATGGCAATTAACTTATTAAATTTAGAGCCGATTAAGGCAAGTACGGATTTAGCATCCTACACTTCATTTATTTATGGTGTTCCTAAAATCGGTAAAACATCTTTTGTTCATAAGCTCTATGGAGATCGAGTTTTATTTATCGCCACAGAAAAACGGCATAAAGTGCTTGTTGGTGCCAATGTTCAGTACGTTTCAAACTGGATTGAATATCTTCAAGTTTTAGCTCAGCTGCAGAACAAAAAAATTAAAGAACGATACGATGTTGTTTGCATTGATACGGTAGAAAACCTTTACGCAATGCTTGAAACATATATCCTTTCAAAGTATGACAAAACAGAGTTCGGCCAGGTTGAATGGGGAAAAGACTGGGTTGATCTTAAAAATGATTGGAAGAAAAATCTTCAGCAAATTGAACGACTAGGCTACACTCCTGTGTTTATTGCTCACGCAACTCAAGTCACAACTAAGATTCCTGTTTCAGGTGTCCTTCAAGAACAGGTAAACGACACTATGACTCTTGTAACTGATAAAAAGACCAAAGAACAATACTATCAATTTGAAAAGTATGTTCCAGATCTAAAAGATAAAGTCATGGCTCCAATCAACAAAATGGTTGATAACATCTTGTTCATGACAGTTACAACTGATGAACACATGAATGAACATCGTGTAATACATCTTCGAGAAACACTTCAATGGCAAGCCGGTTCAACATTTGAAGGTATTGCTCCAGTAATTCCTTTGGATGCTGAAGCATATAAAAAAGCCGTTACTGATGCAATTAATCTAATTGATCCTTCTCAATTGAAAGAAGAAAAAGAATCAGTTGGATTACAAGAAGAACAGCTGGATTATGATGCTCTGATGCAAGAAGCTCGTGAGCTTGGTGTTCAGTTCCATAAAGCAAATCGTATGGATGAAGTTAATAGAATTGTAGATGAAGTATTTGGAGCCGGCAATAAGTTAACCGATGCTTCCAAAGAACAAGTTCAGCCGTTATTCGTTGCAATTCAAAAAATGAAAGAAATTCTTTAATAATTGGCGAGGGGATGATTATGTCGTCCTCTCTTGCTTTAACTCAACTACTGCAAGAAAGGAAATAGGTTATGACAGTTGTAATTAAAGACAAGAATAAAAAACGTGAACGACGAATGGAATTTGATAGAGAAAGATTGATTTCATTTATTAAACGTGGATTCGAAAATATTGAGGTTAATCCAACCACAAAAGAGAGTTACATTTCTAAAGTGGTCCGGACAATCGAGAGAAGAGAAGAAATCGAATCAAAAGATATTACGAAAATTCTCATTCAAAATGCTTTGGTTCTTACAAATGACATTAAGAATGATTCTGGATACGTGTCGCCTGATTACCTTGTAAACACTAACTGGAATAGATTTGCCCGTTATGTAAAGCTCCAAGAGTTATATAAAAGAGCTTCTAAAAATAGATCTTATGATTCAAAAGAGAAGTATGGTGATTTCTATGGTCTTATCGTGACTCTCACCGAAAAAGGCTTGTATACTCCCGATATTCTTGCTAATTACACGCGAGAAGAATTAGTTAAGGCCGGAAATTCAATTGTTCCCGAACGTGATGAATTATTTGATTTTGCAGGGCTTCATTCACTATCTGGTCGCTATTGTGTTAAAGACTTTGACAAATCAGTTTATGAATTGCCACAAGAAAGATTTATGATTGCTGCCCTTCACCTGATGATGCCAGAGGAAAAAGACCGAGTGGAGAAAGCAATTGAACTATACTGGGCGCTTTCTAACCTTTACCTTACACTTGCTACTCCAACTTTAATGAATGCTGGCCGTGTTACCGGTGGTTTATCAAGTTGTTTTGTTCTAACAACTGAAGACTCACTTCGTGGAATTTTTGATGATAACACTGATGTTTCTACGTTCTCTAAAAATGGTGCCGGTATTGGTATTTATTTTGGAAAATTACGAGCAACTGGATCAGATATTCGAGGACATAAAGGCGCTGCCAGTGGAATACTAGGATGGATTAAACAACTTGATAACACGGCCGTTTCCGTTGATCAGTTAGGACAAAGACCTGGAGCCGTTGCTGTGTATCTAGATATATGGCACAAAGATATTGAAGACTTCATAGATCTTCGTCTCAATACTGGTGATAAATCAAAACGAGCTTACAACGTTTTCACTGGTCTTTGTATTCCGGATGAATTTATGAGACAAGTTGAAAAACGTGGTGACTTCTATCTTTTTGATCCTCATGAGATCAAACAAAAGATGGGATTCAGTCTTGAAGACTTCTACGATAAGAAAAAACTTGGTGAAAAAGAAACACCAAATCCAATTGATCATGCTTGGACTTACCACTATTACTTATGCGTTGATAATAACAATTTAGATAAGAGACGTGTACCAGCAATTGAATTGAAAAAGAGATACATGAAGGCTCAATTAGAAACTGGAATTCCATATATGTTTTATCGTGACACGGTTAACCGTAATAATCCAAACTCTCATTCAGGAATGATCTATTCTTCTAACTTGTGTTCTGAAATCGCTCAAAATATGTCACCTTCGTTTGTAACTCAAGAGACGATTAATTGGGAAACAGGAGAAGTAATCATTCATAAACAAATTGGTGATCTAGTAACATGCAACCTCAGTTCCTTGGTTGTTAATAGAACAGAAAAAGATGGAGTAACAGAGAGAGTTATCAAAATTCAAATGAGAGCCCTTGATAACGTTATTTCTCTCTTAAAGGTCCCTGTTCCTCAAGCTCAATACACAAATATGAAGTATCGTGCTGTTGGGGCAGGAGAACAAGGTATTGCTGCTTTATTAGCTCAAGAAGGAATCATGTGGGATTCAGAACAGGCTATTGAATATATCTCCAAACTTGAAGAAAAAATCATGTTGAATTGCATTAAAGCTTCAGCTTTATTAGGAAAAGAAAAAGGTAGCTATCCTGTTTTTGAAGGTTCGAAATGGCAAACTGGAGAATGGTTTGAAGAACGTGATTTAAACTCTCCCGAGTGGTTGGAAGTTAAAGAATTGGCTTCTAAGTACATGAGAAATGGATACCTAAGAGCTATTGCCCCGACTGGTGGAACATCAGTTATTGCTGGATCAACTCCAGGAATCGACCCAATCTTTGATGTTATCTACTTTGAACGAAAAAAAGACTTCCACCTTCCTATTTTGGTTCCGGAATTAAATCAAAAAACATGGTTCTTCTACAAACCAACTATGAAAATGGAATACGAAAATGAAAAACAATTAGCTCACCTTTGGGCTATTAAACACAACGCTGCTCGTCAAAAGTTTGTAGACCAAGCTATTTCTCATAACTTCTATATTCCTCAGGACATTAAGGCTAAGAATTTCTATAAGCTTCATATGGAAAACTGGAAAGCCGGTGTGAAAACTTCTTACTACACTCGATCTTGGGATCAAAAACATGAAAGTTCATGCCTGGCATGTTCAGCTTAATATATTAAAGAAGTGGGGGCGAAAGCTCCCTTTTTTGATTTACGTTTTTAATACTCCAGATATAAATATTAAGAGATTTTTATGAATACGGAGGAACGCTTATATGGAACAATTGACGAAACAAGTGAGAGTTTTTAACGAGAATTTACCTAACAAAGGCGAGAGAATGTTCGATGATGTAAGTGGTATTCTCTTCTGGGATGACATTATTAATCAAGTCTACTACGAACTTATTAAAGAAATGAGAGAAGTATTCTGGATTCCGGATGAAGTATCCATGAGTAAGGATAAAGTACAGTGGGCTACTGAAATGAACGAAATGGAACAAGAGTTGTTTTTAAATGCTATCGGAATTTTGGCTGTACTCGATTCTATTGCTACATATTTTGATAATGTTGCTGCATATTATATTAGAGATTCTGCAATTAAAGCCCTTATGGCTTTTGTAGCTGCAATGGAAACAATTCATAACGAATCTTACACATATATTCTAAGTTCGGTTAGCTCTAAAGCTGTCTCTTTAGATGTATTTGAACGACCAAAAAAGAACGAATTCATGATTAGAAGAAACAAGCTAATGATGGATCTGTTTGATGAGTTCATCCAAAATCCTACTCCGGAGACTTTTGCAAAAGGATTGGTTGCAATGAGTGGCCTAGAAGGTTTATGTTTCGTAAATGGATTTACACCGTTCTATCATTTTAATAGAAACGGAAAAATGTTTGGGACCGGAACTGTTATTCAGTATATTCAACGTGATGAAATGAAGCACTCTTACTTCCAAACAATCTTGGTACGTGACATTCTAACTCAATATCCTGAACTTAATACTGAAGAGTTTTCTGAGTTTGTATATGATTTCTTCACTAAACTTGTACAACTTGAAAGAGAGTTCTGTGAGGATCTTTATAAGAACACTCCTGATATTGATATTGTAGAAGTAAAAGAGTACATCGGGTACCGGGCGAATTTAATTCTAGACAACCTCGGACTCGACCAAATATTCGCAGCAAAGAAAAATCCTATGCCTTGGATAACAGCCTTCGATCCCGATAACTTGAATAACACAAAAAGAGATTTCTTTGAGGATAAAGAAGTAAACTATGGCAAAGCGAATGAGCAAAAGAATGATTGGGATGACCTATGATATGGGGTATCTTCCAATTATTCTTGCTTCAAATACGGGTAATACTAGAACCTTTATTTCGTTTATTCAAGAGCACACTAAAAGGGATCTTCAAGTCATTGAAGACTTTAACAATCCTTTCCCTAATAACAACCGTTTGGCTATTGGCTCATATACTTGGGGTAACGGAAAAATACCTAAGAGACTCAAAGAATATCTTATTGAAAACCATTTACAGCTTTATGGAAAAGAAATTTTTATATTTGGGAGTGGTAATTCAGTTTATCCTAAATTCTGTGGGGCAGTTGAAGGAATAAAGAAAATTTGTTTGGATTGTGGCGCTGATGTCATAGCTGCTTTTAAATTTGAACAGCGATTCAATCAACAAAAATTAACTGAACAAGAATTATATAATTTAATAGGCAGCATCAAATATTGGAGTCGTTAACGGCTCCTTTTTTATTTAATTTTTTATTGAAGTAATTTACGTTTTCATTCGGCCAGATAAAATAATAAAGATTTTCAGAAGGGAGAGCTAATTATGTTTATTATTCACCTTTTACTTTTACTTATTTATTTAGCCATTCCTAGTGTATTGATTCAGTTTGGCATATCACGAATCTTCAATTACGAGATTGATTTCTGGGGTCTTTACTTTATCTTTATTGCACTATATTTCTTAAGAAGTGTGTTTAAAGAATGACTAGAGGAAATATTATCTTTGTAAGAAGAAAAGGTATCCTTTCTAAACTGATTAGGTTATTTGATCATCGAGGAAAGTTTAGTCATGTGGCCATTACTGTATCTGATACTGAAATTCTTGAAGCCGATATAAATATTGTTTCAAGAGTTAAAAAGTTTAATTCCAAAGAATATTCTTATTATGAGATTCTTGATTTAGGATTGAGTTCAGAACAACAGGAAAAAGTTGTTGAGATTAGCAAAGCGTATATAGGCAAGAAATATGACTATGCACAAATTTTTGGTTATATCATTAAAAACCTATTCCACCTCAAAGGAAAGAATTTATTCAACAATCCCAACAATTTAATTTGCTCGGAGTTAGTGTTTAATGTTCTAGATCACCTTGGAATTACTAATGATCTTGGGATCACCGGTGAGGTAAGAGGAATTGATCTAACTCCAAATGAACTATATGATCTCCTCAAATATTTATCTAAAAGCATTGAAACGAGCCAAACCTAAAAAGTTTGGCTTTTTAAATACGAACATATGTACGTTATATTCCAGATATTGTATAATTTAAATGTAAGAGATAAATAACTTTAAGGAGAGAGACACAAATGCTCAACTACGCAACTTTAAAGCCAGGAGAATTGATTAATTTTAAGGAGGGCGAGGGCAGCACTTATGATCTTCTAAAGAAAGAAATCCAAGGAACTCTTGCTTTGACAAGCATTGAGGAGTTAGACGTGTGGTACGACGATGGATTTCTTTTAAAGGAAGAGCCCTCAATGCCATCCCTTATTATAAAAAACACCCCAAATCCATCTATCACCGATTGGGATGTAGTGATCTGTGGGAATATTATGTTTGCTTCAAGTAATGAAGACGGAGATACAATCAGTCTTACCGAGGAAGCCACAAAGATATTAAGCAAGTTTAAACTGGCTTTGTTAGGAACCAACCCTGTTTGGGTTTATCACAATTATGAAGTGAAACAGTCATAATTCAACTTTAATCGACTGATTTAACCTAAGAAAATAGCAATCTCTTGCTATGATTCTACCGACCCCATCTTATGAGAATCATAGCAGTGTATGTATGCTATATGGTTATGACAAAAATCTCGACATTATTCCGATGTCGGGGTTTTTAATTATAAAATACTTATTTTATAATTAAATGAACCAGAACCGAGAAAAAATGGTTTTATATGTTAAGGATAGTGAAAATTAAAGAGGGGAAAACACTTATGGAATCACCAAAAAAATGGTTTGTTTTTAAATATGAACATATAGATTACTTAGATAATATCGAGCTTTTAGAACCCGACAGTAATAAAGCACTTTTAGATGAATTAAAGCAATTATTTAAAAAAGAAGGTTGGGAGGGTGACGGGGAAATCGGGCAGATATGGCTACCTCCTTTTGTGTTACATAAAGCTAACAGTTATGGACATTGGGTTTATCATGTGAAACAACAGAATAATGGCACGTCATTTCTCGCTTCAAGATTATTCCTTCCATTTGGGGAATTACTAAAGCAGAATGCCTCTAAACAAAATTTATCTATACCTGATGACGAAAAAGAGCCTGTGAATAACGAAGGACGCAACATAATTCAACACGAGGTGGATTCTTTCAAGAAAGATCTCTTCTCTTACAAAGATAATATTGAAAAAGAATTAAAAGCAATTGATGAAATCTCAAACCAAAAAATAAAAGAAGAAATTGAAGAAAAAATACTCGGATACAATCAATGTATGTTAATTCAACTTTTGAATGACTTTATGGACAACTGCTACTTACAACTGTTAATTGAAGTATTAGAGAACGGTAATATAAGCAAACTGAAGCTATCAAAGAAAAATGTTAAATTAGATCTGAATAAAATGGATGGAGATGATTGGCTAACAATCGCTAACATTATTAGTGATGTCTATGATGATTATAGACGAACTGGTTTTACAGATAAATTATCCAGACTAACAAAACCTTTAGATTATGAAATGAGTAAACAAGATAAAGAGTTAAGGCACGAAATAATAAAGCATGTAATCATTAGGAATTGTATTCAACATCATAATTGGAATTTAGACAGGGATTCATTAAATTATAGCTTGCCAAACGCAGATTCAATTGAAGTAATGAGTGATGAGAATTCAACAATAGAAATAAATAAGTATAAACGTATTAAACTTTCCAAAACAGAATTATATGAAATTATAGACAAACTCAATTCATTTGCTGAAACATTATCATCACGTGTCGGTGAAAAGATTAAAACCAGGTATAAACAAATTTAGGCGGCCATATATTGGTCGTCTTTTTTAATTTCAAAAATTTACGTTTCAGGTGATCCAGATATAATAACAAAAAATAAAGGAGCATTTGAAAATGAGCAGCAGATTAGTTAAATGCTATGGAACATGTGAACAAAAACATCCCCAATCTATTATGCAAAAATTCAAAAGCAAAAACTACTGCCCGGCATGTTATAAGAAAAAAGTTAAAGAGGTCGAAGATCGAGAAAACCTTTATAACAAGTGTAAAGAAGTCTTTGGTATCTCTTTTCCTACAGGTTTAATGCTTAGGCAGATCAAACAGTTTAAAGAGGAACGAGGATACACTTACAAGAATATAGGTTTCGCTCTTGATTACATAGTAAGAATCAAAAAAATACAATTGGAATTAAAGTATGGTTTGGCTCTTATCCCCCACTATTATGATGAAATGATTGACTACTATAAGGATCTCAAAAGAAGAAGAGAGAATATGGTGGTTAAAAAAATAGAAACCCAAAAGGTTCAAATAAAGCCACCCTCCCTGTCTCAAAACAGATATAGAGACAAGAAATTAATAAACATGGAGGATTTATTGAAATGACAGAAGTTAACTCAGCTACTACTGATAATGTAATGAAAGCTTTAAACCCTACTCGTGCAGTCTATTCTGTTATAGGCTCACTTTGTAAAAACCCTCATCTTTTAAGAGATTCGGAGATTATCATTACAGAAAAAGACTTTGCTCATGAATTTCATCAAATTGTGTTTTCTTCAATATATAATATCGCTTACTCAAATTATGAAGTCACTAAGATTGATGAAATTGACCTCGATAATTACCTAGCTTCTTTTCCTCAGCACTATAAGATCTGGGAAAAAAATGATGGTTTATCTTATATAAGAAAATCAATAGCTCATGCAAATGAAAATACCTTTAAAAGCAGCTATGATCGACTGAAAAAGATTTCTTTATTAAGACACTACGTATTAAATGGAATTGATGTGTCAGATCTTTATGATTGGAAGTCTACTGACTTAAAGGTTCGGAATGATGGAATGAAAAAAATAGACAGCATGACTGTTAATGAAATAATCGACCATTACACAATTAAGTTGACTAAGATTAAAGATGAATTTAATATCGGCCAAGAGACAAAAAGCTTTATGGCTGGTGATGACTTGGATACTCTTCTGGATGAGTTAGACGAAGATCCTGAGTACGGAAACCCATTCACGAACAAGTTCTATAACACAATATTCCGTGGAAAACGGAAAACAAAGCTTATGCTGCGTTCAGCTGGTACGGGGACGGGGAAAACTCGTCAAGCATTAGCTGATATGTGTAATGCTTCGTGTGACGAAATTTTTGATATTGACCAAAACAAATATGTAAGCAATGGTCCATCAATCCCTACCCTATTCATATCAACGGAGCTTGTAAAAAGAGAAGTTCAAACAATTATGCTTGCTTTCATTTCTGGAGTCGATGAAGACGTAATCAAAGATGGCAAGTATTCTGAAGTAGTTTTAAGAAGGCTCAAAAAAGCAATCGAAATTTTAAAGAGGGCTCCTATCTTCTGCGAATATGTAAATGACTTCTCAATTTCAGATATTGAAACAATTATTGAACGACATATTATTGAAAACAATATTCAAGAGTGTGCCTTCGACTATATTCAAATGACCCCGAAACTCTCCAGAACAATGGCAAGTGCGTTTGGGAATCATCTTCGGGAAGACCAGATTCTTCATCAGTTTTCATCATCATTAAAGATTCTTGCTGAGAAGTACGATATTTTTATTGCTTCTTCGACTCAGTTAAATAGAGGTTCTAAGGATATTGAAAATAGAGACCCTTCAGCCCTTCGTGGTGGACAAGCCACAGCAGATAAAGTTGACTTTGGCATACTTACATTTAGGGCGGGAGCTTCAGATCATCATAATCTAAAGCACATTTTGCAAACCGGTTTTACTAACAAAAAACCAAACTACTCTCATTGGGTTTATAAAAATCGTGGGGGAAAGTACAGTAACGTAATTATCTGGACTTACATGAATTTAGGAACTATGAGAGAAGAGCCATTATTCGTTACAGACTACGATTTTAATTTGCTAGATGTTCACCCAATGGATATTGAATATGCTATCGAAGCAACTGAAGATTCGGCTGAAGAAGTGCCCGTTTTTTAAGAGAAGATAATTCTTCTCTTTTTTACGTTTTTATTTAGTCAGATAAAATAACTTAAACAGGGTTAAGAGGTGAATTGGTTTGGATGCCAACGAAGTAAAACAATCCTTGAGTGAAAATGACATATTCACCTTACTTCAAGAGTTAGGAGCCCAACCAAAATTAAAAGGTTCAAATATTATATGCAAAACGATCTGTCATAACGGTCATAGTCATAAGCTTACCTACTATTCTAACTCTCATTCATTTTATTGCTTTACGGAATGCGGCCACATGGACCTGTACGGATTAATAGGGAAAATAAAAGGGTTAACTTTTTTTGAGTCATTTAAATTTGTTTGTCAGAGATTTGGATTATCATACGGAAATTCAAAATATGGCTCTGATAAAGTGGATATCTCTTTTTTTGAAAAGTTTGAGCCAAAAGATATGGCAGCAGAAATTAAGCTGTTAGATAAGAAAATCCTTGATTCTTATTATGACTACTATCATAAGTCTTGGATAGAAGACAACATTTCTCCAAAGACAATGAAGAAGTTTAATATTAAGTACTCAGTTTTAGATAACCAAATAATCATACCTCACTATGATCTTAAAGGAAATCTTGTTGGGGTCCGAGCCCGGAACTTAAATCAGGAATTAGTGAACTCCGGAAAAAAATATATGCCCGTATTTTACAAAAATCGTTTTTTAAAGCACCCCACCGGCGCCTGCCTTTATGGATTAAATTTTAACCTAGAACAAATAACAGATTACGGAGCAATCATCTTGTGTGAATCTGAAAAGTCAGTCATGCAGATAGATACTATGTTTCCTGATATGTCTATTGCTGTAGCTTTAAGTGGGTCAACTCTCACTGATACTCAGTTAGAAATAATAAATGACTTAGGCATCGAACGAGTCATAATTGCACTAGATAAAGAATTCACAGAAGTCGGGAGTATCGAAGAAAAATACTACATAGAGAAAATCAATAGTGTTTTTATTAATAAGCTTGGTTCCAGGTTCGAAACAAGTGTGATGTGGGATGTTGAAGGTCTTCTCGATTTAAAAGACAGCCCTTCAGATAAAGGCCCAGAAACTTTCATGAAATTATTCCATAACCGAATCCTAGTAGCTTGATTTACGTTTTAAAAACCCCAGATATAATAACGAAGATTCAACTACTAGGAGGAAAAATTTATGAGAAGTGTTATAAAAATAGAGATCGATCGTCCTTTAAACAGTGAGGAAATTAAATATGTAAATAAATTATCAGCTGAAGAAAAGGAAGAACAAATCAAAAGAATGAATTATGCAATCAAAGATATGTTAGAGTTAGAAGGCATCCACCCTCAATTCCTGAGAATCACTAATAAAATTGTTGGTGAATCCAATGAAGATTAAACAAATCAGTTCTTACAATGGAGACATCATCGACACCATATTGAAGAATAGAAATATTAAGGATATTGATACATTCCTTAATCCTAACAGCAGCGAGGATCTTAATCCTTTTGATCTTCATAATATTGAACTAGGCGCGAATGTACTTCTTGCTCATTTGCTTATAAACGACCACATCGGTATTTTAGTTGATGCTGACGCTGATGGATTCTCGTCTGCATCAATAATCTATCAATATATAAAAAAAATCGAACCAGATTCGCATGTTTCATATTTTCTTCATGATCGAAAAGCTCATGGATTAACCGATGAAATTTCTCAAAAGATTGCTGACTCATCAATAGATTTAATTATTATTCCTGATGCAGCGTCTAATGATGTTGATGAACTTCAAAGGCTTTATTACATGGGAATTGACATTATCGTCCTAGATCACCATGAAGTAGATAAGATGCCGACGCACGGAATTTTAATTAATAACCAATTAGACGAGAATAAAAGCACTAATAAGAATTTAGTTGGTGCAGGTATGGCCTATAAGTTTTGCCAGGCCTTAGATAGGATTTTAGATACTCATTATGCAGATGATCTACTCGACTTAGTTGCTATCGGTCAAATTGGAGATACTTCAGATATAAGTGAAAATGAGGTCAGAAATCTAGTCTTCCGTGGTCTTGAGACAATCAATAATCCTCTGGTTAAAGTTGCTGTAATGGATGTTTTCGGAAGCCTAGAAGGCATTGCACCAAAAGATCTCTCTTTCTCTATCATTCCAATGATTAATGCTGTTGTTCGTGTTGGGACTGAAGATGAAAAAGACCTGCTGTTCAGAGCCTTAAATAAGATCGGTGATGGACGAGTTTGGAATGTAGAGAAACGGAAGAAAAATAAAAAGACCGGAAAATTCGATAAGATATTAGTTGAGCAAGATCTATATGAATATGCCTTTGATATGATGAAAAAAGTTAAGGGCCGTCAGAACTCAATGATTAAAAAGTCTTTAGAAAAACTTAGAAGCAGTACATACAATGAAGGTGGAATTTCAATTGCTTTACTTGATTCTTCCGATGAAGCTGCGATTACCGGTTTAGTCGCTAATAAAGTTGCGAAAAAATATCAGAAGCCGGCTTTAGTGCTCTATTATAAAGATAAGAAATATATTGGATCGGGACGTGGAAATGAAAAAGTTTTGTCTTCTCTTAAAGACTGGTGCAATGAAACTGGCTTAGTTGAGTTTGCTCAAGGACATGCCAATGCTTTTGGTATTTCTATCCCTGAAGATAACTTTGAGGAGTTCAAAAAAAGAACACATGAAGTTGAGCAGAATGAGTTTGTTTATGAGGTTGACCTCATAGTAAAGGAAAACGTTGATCGGTCTCTAATTGAAGATGTTACTGATAATAAACACTTATTTGGTGGGAAAGTTCAAGAACCCCTACTGGCCTTTGTCGGAATTAAAATTAATAAGAACTTTATCCGTCAAAAAGGTTCCATGTTAACCTTTTATGAGAATGGTGTTGAGTTTGTTATGTACGGAGCACCCGAAGGATTATATGAGAGTCTTAAAAATAATTTCGACAGGCAAATCACGATGGATTTCGTTGGTACCCCATCTGTGAACGTTTATGGTAATAAACGAACTCTTCAATTAGTATTGGTTGACTGTGAAAGAAATGAATCTGGCCAATATGATTTTATTATTGAGGTACCTGACGAAATTACCGCAGAAACTATTATTTTTTAGGTACAACAGTTATGACAGTCACAACATCAGCCATAACAGTTACAGCAGTAGTTGTAATTGTTATGGCTATCTTTATTTACCGAACTGCCACCATTTTTTCTTCTTGTTGTTTTCTAAGATCAATTGTTTTAATTCCTGGGTTTCTCTAATTGACTGCAGTAATAACTTGTCTCTATCTGTAGAGCCACTTTCTAAAAGCTTTTGAGTTTGATTTTGGCTTTCTAACAGCTGGTCTATTTGTTTCTGTTGGTTTTTTATAATTTCATGCATTTGTTCCATTGTTTCTTTCATAACTGTTATATCCACCGGTGGTTCTTCAAATTCAGTGGCGGCAGCCGACTCTTTCCACACAGTTACATCAGTTATAGAAGATATAACTGTCTTAACAGCGTCTACAACTTTTATTCCTTTTTCGTTTTTAATCTGAATCAGTCGCTTAAAAATCTCCAAATCTCTCTCTGAGAAGATTACTTTTCCTGTGCGACTTCTCGTAAATCTGTATCCGTTCTCTTCTATCAAGAGATAGTACTTCTTAATAGTTGATGGAGATAACCCAAGTTCTCGGGCTACATCATCGACACCAGCGAAAACATTCATAACAGTTATAACCTCCGATTATAGTAGTCATAACAATCATATCATAGACAAAATAGCTTTTTAGAAAAAACGTAATAAAAGTTTCGACATTAATTTACGTTTTCGAATCACCAGATATAAATAAAGAGAAAACACCATATTTAAATCGGAGGAATAATTATGACTCAAACTACTAAATCATTATCTCCAGGCAAAAAACAACATGTTTATATTGCTGCGCCATTTTTCAAGCCAGATCAAATCACTCGTGTTGCTTTGGTCGAGACATTACTTGAAAAACATGGATTAACTTACTTTTCACCAAGAAAACAATCAGCAATCGGCCCAATATCATCGCCGGAGGTTCGCAAAAAGTCTTTTGATATGAATGTAAGAGGAATTGAAGAATCAGAGCTTGTTATTGCCATCACTGATGATAAAGATATGGGAACCATTTTTGAAGCCGGACATGCTTATGCATCGGGTGTACCAGTAATTTATGTGGCCTTCACACTCGGTAAAGATGGAATGTTCAACTTAATGCTAGCTGAGTCCGGAAAAGCTGCATGTAAAACGGTTGAGGAATTGGAAGCTGCCATACTTGGTCAAGAAATCTATTATGAAGGTTTAATTGAATAATTTATTTAATAAATTCAATAATCAATATCAAAAGATAGCTGATTAAATAATTTTTTATTGGTTTTATTCAATAATCACCTATCAGTACATATGGAGGAACCAATCATGAAAGTAATTAAATTTAAACAAAATGCTTGCCGTCCTTGTCAGATGCTTGAGAACTTCCATACTTTTGAGCTAGGAGTCGAGCCAGATATAACTTATAACCTTTCAAATGGTGATGATGAATCAATAAATGCTGCTATGAAGTTTGGTATTATGGCAGCCCCAGTCTTGGTACTTGTTGATGATGATGAAAATGAGATTGAAAGAATCGTTGGATTTGACGGTAAACAAGATTTGATTCGAGATATGTTCTTAAAAGCAGGAAAAATCGAGGGATAACTTCCCTCGTAACTTTTATAACAGATATAACTTAACTCAATTACTCACAAAAAGGAGACACAACAGTTATGACTTACTATAACCGTGGAAAAGTACGGACTTTAGGAGATACACAAATCTTAGGACTTGGAGAGATTATCCGATACAATAATCGGCCGAAAATCAAACACGAAAATGTTGCTGAACATACGTTTTACGTTATTACAACGGTCCTGAAGATCTGTCAGATGTACAACATTGATGATTATATTAAACTCAAGGCTTTAGAGTTCGCTGCTGTTCATGATATTCCAGAGATTTTCTTAGGAGATGTACCATACGATACGAAAGTAGACAATCCAGACTTAACAGAAATCCTTGAACAAGCAGAAGTTGCTAGCTTAAAAAAGAATATGCCTGAGTACGCTGAGGCTTATGAACAATTCCTCAAAGAAGAAAAAGAGGGGACGATTGCTTATCTAATCGTTAAACTTGCTGATACGGTTTCTGTACTTCAATATTCCAATAGCGAAATCGAACTTGGAAATAAAACAAAACAAATGAAAAGTATTAATGATGGGGCGCAAGAGCGTGTTTTAAACTTAATTGAGAAGTTGGAAAAAGAAATTGAGAGTAAATTTGAAGATTGATACTGTAGTATTTTAAAAGAGAAGTCGATTTTTTCGGCTTCTTTTTTAATTTTTTTCCCTTCAAAGATTACAAAATGATTTTTTCTATATATAATACACATGTATGAAAGATAAAATCTTTCTTACACAGAGGATCGAAGCATTTTACACAAACGTACAAGCTACGAATCTCGTAATTTTCGTCACAAGTCAGTCTATATATTGTAATTCGCAGGATTTTCATTTAAAGTAATAAGTACGTAATAGATGAAGCTTTTGTAAGGGAATCGGTTCACCTCCATGTCTGGCAAAAAGGGGGTGATAATATGTCAATAGATACCCTTCACATGATTGCTTCGTTAGCTAATATTGCAAGTTCGGTTGCATCTATAGTGGGTGTTTCTTATACAATTTACACTATGAAAAAAAGTAGGCATGCCAAGATGTGAGAGTCTGGGGCGTACCTACTCATAGAAAAAGACTGTGGTAAAACCCACTCCCTTGCAGGAGCTAGTCTATTACCAGATCGAAGATGCGGCAACATCTTCGGTCTTTTTTATTTAATTTTATTCGTTTACGAATCTTTTATACATTCGATAACGAATAAACACCAAAACAACCAGTGCAACAGTGTAAGATTATCATGTAACATAATCACGTAATATTACTACGTAATATATACTTAATATATAGTGATTGTATCAACAAAGTTTTAGTGTGTCCAGTATGGATCACATAGAGGTAGTGAAAAATTTGTACGCTCACGTAAATATTTTTGTGTTTTATTATTTCGTTAATTTTGTGTCTCAGAAAAATAACAAAAACAGAAACAGTTACGTATAGACATCCTTGTCTTTAAATTTCTTGCCACCACTGTATGCTTTCAGTATATGAAGAATATACGAGGAAGTGACTCGATAGACTCTATAATAAAAACACTATTTTATGTTAAAATTATTCTGCTATGGATACGGAAAAATTATCAAATTCAATGATCAGGTTGTTTAATGAAAACGGCAATATTCCTATGAACCAATATGAAGCTTTAACAGCCACAAACATACTTGGAAGGAGTGCAAGGTCTGGAGATTATAAGTACATTGCTTTTATATGTCCTGGCTTGAAAGGCTTCTTTAATTGGCACTCTCATGTTAGGCATGGAGTAAAAGCAACGGTAGTTAAAGCTGGACAAGCTAAAATAGTCTACAAAGAAGGCTTGGAAGTTATAGATGAACTTGTTTTGAAATATTATGATTCAGAAGTTGATGTTTCAGCTATCGAACCACCTAACTCAGCCTACTATGCTGAACAATGCATAAATTATGTTTGTAAGGCCCTTATAGAGCTACAGAGATCCGATTTGATTAAATATATATATTCATCAGAAGTTATCTCTGACGAGCCCGAAAATGATGATTATGGGGGTCTCCAATGGATATATATTTTTAGACACCCTAAAGTTAGAAATGAACTCAAAATTGGTATGACTACCCGGCCTTGGCAAGAACGTTATGCTGAAGCAAACATGAATACATATACCTCAAGAGACTTGGAAGTCGTCGCTACTTTCCCTTGTAAGGATGGTAAAGCAGTTGAAAGATTGATTCACTCTCAATTTGAAGAATACAGACTTCCACCAAAGACTGGCCAAACTAAGCAACCAGAGTGGTTTGAGTTCCCTGAAGACAAAGTTGATGAAGTAATCACTCGAATTGAAAAGTTTATGAAATCAATAGATTTGTTAGCTATATAAAAGGTTGGAGATTTGTCTCCAGCCTTTTTTGTTTTTTATAAAGCAGATATAAAAGTTATGTCGGATATAAAAGTTATGCCAATAAAGACTGCTATAGTAGTCTTTTTTATATTTCAATTTACGTTTTCGAATCACCAGATATAAATACAAAGTAAAGCAAAGAGATTAAAGAAATCGGAGGATATAACAATTATGACTAACTCAACTACTTGTGTTGTCGCGCCGACTCCTGAATTTGTTAAGCCAAAAATCATCATCCTTGAAGGTGTTGATCGTTCGGGAAAATCAACTTTACAACATGCTATAAATAAAGCCACTTGCTACAAACATATTGTAGTCGATAGGGGACCGATTGGTTTTAAAACATACTGTGACCTGTTTAGTCGGGATCCTCAATTATGGGATAACTATGATGATTTAGAAAAACACCTAGCTAAGATGGAAGACGTACTCGTAATTTACCTTGATTGTGACACAAAAGTCCTGATAGATCGATGCATTCAGACCGGCCACGAAATTCTTGATTATACTTTGCATAAGCATTTTTATAAATTTTATTTTGATAAGTCCCCAATGAAGAAGATCATTGTAGACACAACATATAAGACTCCTGAGGAAATTGCCAACGATCTTGTCAAGGAGGGAGTCCTTTAATGAAAAAGGTTGTAATTTACTGCGATGGCGCAGCAAGAAATAACGGAAAAGATAACAATGTCGGAGGTTTTGGAGCAGTTCTTCGATATGGTGACCACGTTAAAACCATTAAGGCTGGCTTTAGAAACGTGACTAATAACATGATGGAAATTCGTGCAGCTATTGAAGCCCTTAAACAATTAAAAACAACTAATATCCCTGTAGAAATCAATACTGATTCTGCATATCTGTGCAACTGTATGAACCAAGGTTGGTATAAGAAATGGATGAATAACGGATGGGTTACAGCTGGTAAAAAGCCGGTGGAGAATCGCCAGTTATGGATTGAATTAATTGAACTGGTCGAACAATTCCCGTTTATCACTTTTAACAAAGTTAAAGGCCATTCAGGAATCCCGGATAATGAACTTGCTGATAGATTAGCAAATGAGGCAATGGATGAACTTACAAGAGGTGCTGCCGTATGAATGAATCAGTCTTCATTATTGTTTATGAGCACGAAGATGAATTCGGATTTAAAGAATCAAGGATGGAAACTTTCCGAAGTCAAGAGTCCGCCTTATCTTTCGTCGCAGGGTTTGCAACATCACATGATGATAAAAAACTGGTGAGTGCGTTCTCAGTTAATAAAGAAGGATTACTTACAAAGTACGAGGTTGTTTTTGAGGGGAAATTAAAATTTATTGAAAAAAATCAATAAAAAATTATTAAATCGATTTACGTTTTCATACTTTTAGATATAAATATATTGTAATTTTTATTGAAAAAAATATTGAAAAATCGGAGGAATTAAACTATGCCTAAAAACAATAACCTTGAGCCTGTTAAATTGCCTATGCCAATTCGCTTTGGTGAAAAGCCTGATTTTGAATTCAAAAATGATTTAGAGAATATTAAAGTTACTCTTGTTGATTATACTCCTTGGGAAAGCATCATTCATTACCTCCCTGGATATGTGAATGCTACCTGGGCTGATGAACCTGAAGAAACATATAGCATGGCACAGGTGGTTGATGATATTGAAAAAGCCTTCACCTTTAAAACGCTACCTTCAATACTTGAAACGATTCGTTTAACATTCCGAATTGAAGGAATTTCAGTCCAAGACGTAACCCATTTAATTCGTCATAGAACATTTTCGTTCTCGGCTCAATGTACAGGGGATCGTTGGTTATCTCATACAACTGCAGTTATTCCTGAGTCTATTGAAAATTCCCCTGAGTTTTTAGAAAGATACAAAGATCTTACTCGTCAATGTCGTGAGCTTTATGCTGAAATGATTGATTCTAGGAAGATTTCAATTATGGATGCTCGACTTATTCTGAATAAAAACCATGATAACTTTTATTATGCTTCAATGAATGTTAAAGATTTATTGGCATTCTGCAAGCAGCGTATTGATCGCCAGATTCAACCGAAGTCAGATAACATTATTGCATATCAAATGTATCTTGAGCTGTGTCGGGCATATCCTATTGCTCATTTAGATCTGATCGACTTTGAAATGCCAAGTTTCCATTACATCAAGAATGCTCGAAATGGACATGCCACAAACCTGTACTTCCCAGAAGAAAACTCAGATAAATTCGAATGGAATGAAAAAGACTTTATTTATCAAGACTACCGTGAAAATATTAATGGAACCAACCCTCCAGAAGGGCCAACTAAGTTTCAAAAAATGTTCCAAGAATATAAAAATCAACTTGAAGAATGGAAAATTGCCTCAAAACAGTATATGGATCACCTTGCAGGCCGAGGAGAAGATGAGTAATGTTACAATTTCCTCGAATCCCATCTGTAGGCGAACTTGAATATTTAAAAGAAAATGATGAAATGATCTTGTATGAATCCTTCACGATGATTAATCCTCAGACCAGGAATACCTTTCCTGACTCTGATGAACCTTATTATACTTCACTCGAAATGCAACTAAGACACTTACTTTACAAGTATGATAAAGGGTGGATCTCAAGTGAAAGACAAGTTATGTTATCAAGTGACGAATGTATCTCAGCAGTTCATTTTATATTCGACAATGAGAAACGAGTAATTGGAATTAACGTTTTTCAAAGATCTTCTAACTTGTTTAATTTAGAAGATGACGTTCAATTCTTTAATTACTTCATTGATAAGTACTTAAAAGGGCATAAGAAGATTAAGCTGACATACTTTGTGTCGCAGCCACACATCTTTAAAAACAAAAATAAAAAAATAGAAGATTAACAAATAGCCACTCATCTGAGTGGTTATTTTTTTTACATTTTTCAGTCATCCAATTTACGTTTTTGCCGGTCCAGATATAAATACTTTGTAATACAAAAGAAATGAGGTATTAACAATGGCTCGACTACTACGAAGTATCAATAGAAGTATAGAAAAGTATAAGAAAAAACCTTTCTTAACTCATTCACACACTGATGCATCAAATTTTCGACTAAGAGATGCGATTAATAAACCAGAAGAATTGATTGATTACTGCCATGAGATTGGATTGAGTGGAGTAGTCATAACAGATCACGAAACTTTATCATCCCATGTAAAAGCTCATAAGTATGTTGAAGAGAATAAAGAGCGTCTTGGAGATTTTAAACTAGGGTTCGGCAATGAAATTTACCTGGTTGATAAAGAAGATACCATGGAGAAAAAATCATTAAACCAAAAGATTAGTTTTCACCACTTTATATTAATCGCCAAGTCACAAAAAGGATATGAAGGTCTGAAAAAACTTAGCTCTAAAGCTTGGTACAACTCTTTCTTCTACCGTGGAATGGAACGTGTTCCTACGTACAAAGATGAATTAATGTCTTTAATGCAGGAGTACCAAGGGGAAATTATTGCTTGTACAGCTTGTGTTGGTGGAGAACTTCCTCAGTCTCTAATTTCATATCATGATAATCCTACTCCTGAAAATAAAAAACGAGTACATGATTTCATTGTTTGGTTAAAAGGTGTTTTTGGAGAAGATCTTTATTTTGAACTGCAGCCATCAAAAAACCGTGACCAATTAGTAGCTAATGAAATGATGCTAAAAGTGTCGGAAGCTTACAACGTTAAATGTATTGTCTCTACTGATGCCCATTATCTAAATAAAAAATATGCTCCGGCACATAAAATATACCTTACAGCATCAGAAGGGGAGAGAGAAGTTGATGAATTTTACGCCACAACTTACGTTATGGGATATGAAGAATTGCTTGAGTACTTTGACGAGGAACTATTAGATGTTCTTGTTGATAATACGAATGAGATAAGATCCAAACTTGGAACAATTACATTTGCCCAAGAAACTAAAGTTCCGAAAGCTCATATTCCGAAATATGAAATGAGCCAACTATTTGTTCCTCACTATATGGAATACGAATACATTAGAAAATATGCTGAAAGCAGATACGACATCGATCGTTATTATCTTCATTTAATTGCCGAAGGTATGGTTGCGAAGAAACAAGATCTGAATAAAGAGAACCTTTCAAGAATAAATACTGAGCTTGATGAGCTTTACCATATTACTGAAAATCTTGGTCAGCCACTATCATCTTATTTTGTCCTTTCAAAAGATGTGGTTGATTTGATGTGGCAAGTCTCGCTAGTTGGTGTGAGTCGTGGATCTGCATGCTGCTTTTATCTGAATTACCTTTTAGACATTGTCCAGCTGAATCCAATTAAATTTAATCTTCCTCATTGGAGGTTCTTATCAAAAGAACGGCCGGAATTACCTGATATTGATTTGGATTCTGAAGGATCAAAGCGTCATGAAATTATTCAAATCACAAAGGATCACTATGGAGAAGAGAACGTCTTGAACATGGGAACTTTTACAACAGAAGGTACTCGTTCAACTGTTTTAACTTCTTGCCGCGGATTAGGAATTGATAAAGATATTGCTCATAATATTGCTAACCTAATTCCTACTCGTAAGGGTGGCATCTGGAGCTTACACGAGTGTTTTTACGGAAACCCAAAAGAGGGAACCAAACCAGCAAAAGAATTTTGCCGTGAAGTTGATAAATACGAAGGTTTAAAAGAAGCAATGCTCTCTATTGAAGGATTAATTTCTGGACGTGGCCAACATGCTTCAGGAGTTATTATTTTCCCTGATGGATATATAAAACAAAATGCCATGATGAAAACAACTTCTGGGCTGCCTATCACTCAGTTTGATGCAGAAGACAGTATCTATATGGGTGGGCTCAAATTAGATTATCTGTCCATTAATGCTCTTGATAGAATTAGAACAGCTTTAGATCTTCTTCTGGAACATGGGAAAATTGAATGGCAAGGGTCATTGAGAGCAACTTACAATAAATATTTTCATCCAGACGTTCTTGAAATGGAATCACCAAAAATGTTCGATTTACTATTTAAAGGTCATGTTTTAAATGCTTTTCAATTTGAGACAGCTGTTGGTCAGCAGGCACTTACTAAAATTAATCCTCGATCCTTTGATGAGTTATGCGCTGGCAACTCTTTAATGAGATTGAGTACTGATGGAGAGCAGCCACTTGATAAATATGTTCGTTTCAAAAACAACATTCAAGATTGGTACGAAGAAATGAAAACAGCCGGTTTGAATGAAGAAGAAATTAAGATTCTTGAGGAACATTTACTTGATAGGTATGGCATTTGTGATACTCAAGAAGGGCTAATGTTGCTTGCTATGGATGAAAGAATTGCTGGGTTCAGCCTAACTCAAGCTAATAAATTCCGGAAAGCTGTTGCAAAGGCAAACCAAAAATTAATTGAAGATCAAAGAATTAAATTTTATGAAGGTGGAGAAAAAACTGGGGCTCGTAAAGTATTCCTGGACTATGTTTGGAATAAAGAACTTAAACCTCAGTTTGGATACTCTTTCTCATTACCTCACATTGCTGGGTACACAATGATCTTAATGATTGAAATGAATATCTGCCATAGATATGGAGCGATTTATTGGAAGACAGCTTGCTTATCAGTTAACGCGGGGATGATAGGTGAAACTGAGAAAGGCACAAAATACGGTGCAATTGCTAAAGCTGTTGGAGATATGAAAGGTGATATTTTAAACCCGGACATTAACCTTTCAAATAAAGAATTCACACCTTTAGAGGAAGAGAATAAGATCTTATTCGGTCTCAAGCCGATTGCCGGTTTAGGAACAGATGCAATAGAAAAAATCATTGAACATCGGCCTTATAAGAGCTTTGGGGACTTCTTTAAGAAGATAGTCGATCCTGGTCTAATTTCTGAAGCTAAAGTTGTTTCGTTAATAAAAGCTGGTTGCTTTGATTCTTTTTATCCAAACAGGCGACTCTTAATGATCGACTTTGTTAAGGCAATTACCCCTAAAAAAGAAAAGCTTACAATGGTCCAACTACCAACCATAATTCACTTAGCTGATAAGCAAAGATTTGGAACTGAGCTTGAAGTCTATAAGTTTAGAAATAAACTTTTTGGAAGAAATAAAGTCCCTATGACAAGAGAAATCGAACAAGAATTTATGGATTTCTTACAGGCGTACCCTTATCAAGTTGATTATGAATTTAAAGACGGAAAACTTTGTGTTGATCAGAAAACCTTCGATAAAGCTTACAAAGAGATTATCGAGCCATTAAGAATGTGGGTTACTTCTCCTGAAGCTGCTGAACAATTTAACAAGATTAAAATGAAAGAGTTCTGGGCCAAACACTGCCAAGGAACAATTGAAGCTTGGGAAATGGAAACATTACTATTCTACTCTAAAAAGCATGAGTTAGATTACATGCCATTACACAACTACTTTAATATTGCTAATTTTAACGATCTGCCGTCTAACCCAGTCATAACTGGATACAAAAAAAATAGAAGAGGAAATGATGTCCCTCAATACAAGATCGATGTTATTGCTGGAACTGTAGTTGAAAAAAACAAGCAGAAGTCTCTCGTCCATGTCCTAACTCAAGATGCTGGCGTTGTAACTGTAAGATATTCTAAAGGTCAGTTTGCTCACTATGATAAAAAGGTCGTTCGAGTGCATGGTAAAGAAAAAGAAGTCCTTGATCCATCTTGGTTCGAACGAGGAAGTAAACTTGTTCTGGTTGGCTTTAGGCGTGGAGAAGAATTCGTCCTTCGGACAAAAGGAACTCAATTTAAGCACAGCACAATGAAAATCAAAGGTTATGGCTCCGAGAAGTTATACCTTCAAATGGCTAAAGTCGCAGAGTAATCTGCGGCTTTTGTTGCTTCTACAGGGCTCTACAAGGAAATTAGTTTGCTTTAATAATATAACCAACCATCTAAATGCAAAATATCGCAGTCATGATTTACATTTCTGTTATAACCGATATAATACCCTCAGTCATGACGGTCATAAGTAATTTATTTAAAAAATAATGTAATAAATGATTTACGTTTTTCAATAACCAGATATAAATATAAAGAATTAAATAACAACTTAAATAATAATATAAATAAAATATTATTTAAGTTGGAGAAAGGACTCAACTACTACTATGAATCAATTTATTCTTGATAGTCAGAAAGAGTTTCAAAAACGTATGGGTCATGACCTTGATAACATGACTCTTCAGGAAAAAGCCACATACATCAAGACTATGATGCTTTGGACGATTGATGAACTCAGTGAAGCTCTTCATGAACTTCCTTATGCTAAAGAATGGTCCAGCAAGTATGAAAAAGAAGATTATGATCTTGAAAAACAGCAGCATCTATTTAAGGAAGAGATCATTGATGCTTTGCATTTCTTTACAAATATTCTTATTGCTGCACAAATGACAGAGGAAGAAATTTTAAAATTGTATAAAGAAAAGAACCGGTTGAATTATCGCCGGCAAGAGGATCCAAAACTCGGTTATGTCCGGGGGTAAACTTAGTGATCAAAAAAATCTTAGAGACACTTTTAATTCATTCAATTGGTTATCTGATTTGTTTAGGATGGATCAGTCTTGGTTTTATTCTTGGCTATTTTGGAGATATGATCCTTCATCATATCTTTTCATTTTAATACTTTAAATCATTAAATAAATCGGAGGAAATTAATATGACAACTACTATGCAAACCACTACTAAATACTTTGCGGATACTAAAGTAGCTGCAGAAGCCATTGTAGACCAACAGAAGGCGGAACATGGTGAATACCTTAAATCCCACACGATCACGAAGAAGACTAAAAAAGAAGTGGAATATTATATTGTCTTAGTTACCGTCGAGTACTACAAAGATAAAGACCTCGTGGTGACTGAACAATAAGATGAAGTATATATTAGCTATTGCTTTATTTTGTACATTAATCACAGCTTATAACCTATTTATCATTTTTCTTATTGGTTACTTCATTTACAAGTTAATGAAACACTCATAAAGGGATCGGAGGATCCCTTACTCAACTACTAATCGGAGGAATATACTATGGTTAAGGTTATTTGGATATATAAAGTGAACGATCCACTCAATGATTTCTTGGAAAGACAAATAAACGCAGCAGATTTACAAGGCAGCGAATTTGAGAAAGTGTCAATTGACGAACATCCTGAGCTAATTGAAGAATATGAAATTGAAAAGACTCATACATTGGTTTTCTTTGATAGGGAAGGCGATAGAATTGCAAACTACGACGGCCCATTTAACAGCAAAGAACTTGAAGAATCAATTAAAGTGATGAATTTTTTCGATTACGTTGCTAATTACAATGGTGAGGAATCATGATATATGTTCTACTTGGAGCAACGTGTTCTGGCAAAACAACAGCATTAGAGACATTAATCCGTCAAGGTCATCAAACGGTTATATCCTATACAACTCGTCCAAAACGCCCAAATGAGATTGATGGGGTTGATTATCATTTCGTTACTCAAGATTATTTTGAGTGGCTTGATGAATCAGGTTTATTAGTTGCAAAGAATAGCTTTAGAAGTGCGTTCGGAGACATCTGGAGCTATGCAATCAATAGCCAAGATATAAAACTCTTTGAAGACCAAATCGTGATTACAGAGCCTTCTGGTTATCGCGATCTAACTGAAAAATACGGTTCGAACAATGTTGTGGGAATCTATTTAATGACTCCTTACGATGTTCGATTAGCCAGGGGATTGAATAGAAAAGATAACTCAGACGAGCTTTTAAGAAGATTAGCTGCGGATGAAAGAGATTTTGAAGGATTCGAGCTTGAAGTTGATTACACTATTGTTTCAGTGGATAAGGACCAGGTTATCGAGGACATTCTTAATATTATGAATGGTGACATTAAATGAAGACTCTACGGTTAGTTTCACCATTACCACCATCAGTTAACAACTATCTAAATTACAAAGTCTCTTCAAATGGCCGGCGTAAATTTGTTCAGGCATATCCATCAGAAGAGACTAAGATATACAAATCCTTCTTTACTGACTATGTAAAAGACCAAATGAATGAACAAGAGTGGGAACAACCTGAAAAAGGAAAGTTAGTGTTTGTAAAAATCAAGTTTTTCTTAGATCGCAAGAGAAAAGACCCCAACAATTTCTTGAAGGTCCCATTCGATGTTTTTACGGAAGCCGGCGTTTATATTGATGACGATGTGGCTCTACCAGTTGCAGAAAGGGTTTATATTGATAGTCAAAACCCGAGACTGGAATTTGAGATTTATGAGGCTTCCAATATTGGTGTTTTCGATGATCCAAAAGATCTTGAAGATTTCAAAGATAAAAACTGTGCTCTATGTAAGAAGAAACCTGACCATTGTACAATATTTAAGAGAATCATTGACAATAGGGTAGTTCAAGAGTTCAATCTTTCTAATAAGGAATGTTTAGCAAGGAGGTAAATACCTCCTTTTCTTTTGCTAAATGATGGGGTATCATTTATTAAGTTAAAGATATACATAAAATGAATATTTTATGTTAAATAAGGTCATTTGAGCCTTACATGTCTATATGTTCATATATCCGTTCTTATTCGCTAAAAAATAGGAACAAATGTTCCCTCGATCACCGTATTATGATATTATATTAACGTGTCGGTCAACATAATAAAGGTCATATCAACAAAACAAACTAAACTTTCATAATCCTTCGACTATGGGGAATAATCAAAAAAATAGGTGTACGATCTAGTACTTATGTAATATAATAATTATTGTAAGTACTACCAAAAAAGACCTATTCTGAAGACTTCCAATCTGTGAAAAGGCTCAAACAAAAAGTTAAAAAAATAATATTTTTTTCGTTTACGTTTCTATTTCTCTAGATATAATCATTAAGTCTGATGGATATGGAAATTTTGGTTTTACTTGTATCCACCAACATGAAATAGCAATATAGAGAGAGGACGAGACTTAGTGAAGAAGAAAGAAATCTTATTTTCAAATGGATTATCAATTCAATTGACATTTGAAGAGGTGAGGGAAAGATTTTTGCCGATGGTCTATAAGACTATGAAACAAGCTAATTCAAAGTTCATGTTTAATCAAGTTGAAGAGGAAGATTTTCAGCAAGAGTTGGAGCTTGAATTATGGAGGGCCTACGAAGCGTATGATTCAGACACAGGATACTGTTTCACAACATATCTGTACCCGAAGTTAAGAAAAGGGGTAAGAAATGCTACATATTCCCGTTATGCTCAAAAGAATCAAAGCAATGGAGTCTTTTCAATATCTTCACCAATAGGTGATGACGATCTCAAGATAGAAGATATGCTCGCTGCCAACGACACATCTTTTGATAACATTGCCACTAACGAACTTCTTTCAATCATTTTGAAAAACGTCAAAGAAGACGAAATGGACTTACTTAAAATTATTATTGACGTAAAAAATAATCCTGTTAATGCTTATGCTAAAAAGCATGGTTTGACTCGTCAGGCTGCCAACCAGAGAGTCATAAAGCTTAAGAAAAAATTACGTTCTGTTATCGCCAAAGAATACCTTGAGATCGCTTAACATAAAAAGATCTTATTCAAAGTCTTACCTTGCTGCCAACAAGGTAGGGCTTTTTATTTTGCTTTAATTATTATAACATAACACGAAGTGGTAATAAATAGCATTTCTTCGATAATTTATAATTTTTGTAAGAACTTACCACAGAACCAAAGTGATTCTGCTTAAAGCTCACTAATTATCTTTATTTATTATTATATATAACACAAACGAATAGGACACAAACATCCGAAAATCGTTAAATTAATGTTATTTCCTCGTAAAATTTTTAAAACGAAGTTTAGAAACATTACCAACTTTTCGAATTTTTACAATATCCTACAAATGGACCAAATCCTATTCAAAGTCCATTATAAGTTAAGGGAAATAAAAATAAAAGGGTTTTCTTTAAATTAGTCAAGAATTAAAAAAAATATTTTTTCTGTTCATTTTTTCATTTTGCGATTAGATAATAATTTATTTAAGAGTTTATTTAAAAAATTATTTACGTATGAATAACTTTCCATTATAATTGAAATGAGTTCCAACTAAAGAAAACTAAGGAGATGCTTTAACTTGACACTAACTACTGTAATTGATATTGGGAATTTTAGTACGAAGTACGCTTATAAGGACAAAAAACAAATTAAGGTCGGCAGTTTCCCTTCTATTCTCCATAGCTACAAGCCTTTAGAAGATTACGAGGGAATGGAAAGAGTAGAGTACAACGGCCTTGATTATTATGTTGGAGAAACCGTTAAGAACTTCTATTTCGGCCGTGAAGAACAAATGTATTTCGGCAATACAAGAAAAGGCCATATGGAAGGTCAAATTCGATTAGTATATGCTCTCTATACAATCTTTAAAGAGACTGGAAAGAAAGAATTTAACTTAATTCTAACTTGCCCATATGAAAGTATGGTTACAGATAAAAAATATTTCGTTCAACATTTTGAAGGAGAAAGAGAAGTTATCGTTGAAGGAAAGTCATTCAAATTCACTGTACATAATATCGTGATGGCTGCAGAGGGATTAGGAGCCCTAAACTTCTCAGATTCATTAAACTGCGTCATTGTAGATGCTGGTTCTAAGACATTAAACGTCCTTTATTTAATCAATGGGTCTATAAGTAAAATGGATAGCCATACTATTAATGGTGGGACGATCGACAATTCAATAATGGATTTGGCGAAGACTTTTGCTAAGACTTGCAGCAATATCGATTATGACTACCCTATTGTTTGTACAGGTGGTAAAGCAGAAGAAATGAAAGAATGCTTAGAGAATGTTGGATATTCCACTGTAAGTTCTGCCGAACTGGGTGAGGATAAACCATCTTACTACGTTAATTCAGTTGGATTGCTTCTAAAATACGGTAGGAAGTTTGAGGAGATGTTTGCGTGAGTCGCGAAGATAACTTCATGTATCAGATCAATTGGAATAAGAAGAAGTACCCTGAAATTTGTAAAGCTCTTGAGGACGCTAAGAACCGAACCGGAGGGATTGCTTGGTATTTAAGAGAATTGATTCAGAAAGACCTTGAAGAAAAACGAAGAGGGGTTGTTCGTTCAACTCCGGTATATGAAACAGTTGATCAAGAAGTCCAAAACGATCCTCCAAAGCCTTCTAAAGCAAAAATTGAAACAATTGAGTTACCAGATGATTCAGGAGGGTTCTTATGAAAATTGAAATTAAAGAAAAAGACTTACTCGAGATTCAAGATCTCATTATGAGGTCTTATAGTTTTATAAAGGATGGTCCTGTTCCGGAACTTGAAAAAGAGTTGTATGAGACAGTTCACAAGATAGATAGGATAATTAGGAACGAAGAATAAAGACAGCCAAAAGGCTGTCTTTATTAAATTTTTACCTAAATTCTGTATTTTTTATGTACAGAACTTCCAATATATGGTATAATTAATAATGTAAGAGAGATAAATAACAAATCAACTACTAAGAAAGAGGGAATTAACCATGAAAAAACTTACTATCGAATTGCTTAAAGAAGAAACTCTAAAAGCTATTGAGATGGCTAAAGAAGATTTTGGAGTTGAAATTGATCCTTCTTCTATTGATTATGAAAGCATGTTAGAAAATATTAAGTATGATTTTTCTGAAGAAGAAATCAAGAATAAACCTGTAGCATGTGCTAGCAAAGAAGCATTCCGTAAAGTTTCAATCTTAATCTAATAAGTTTTTAATTAAGGGTTCAGCTATTAAGCTGGACCTTTTTTGGTCTTTTCATTTACGTTCTCAATTGTACGGATATAATTACAAAGTTAAATCTTACAATGGAGGACTTTATCTATGGATATAACTTTTAATACTGGTTTAATGGGTTCTGGAAAGTCTAAAAAGTTAATAGATGATTACTTAATTGATCCTAAAGAAAAAGTTGCCCTTTCAGTTAGTTTAACCGAAGATACTTTTTCAAGAGGAAAAATTGAAAGTAGAGATGGACGCAGCCTAAGATCAATTAACTTAAACAAGGATCAATTCAAACAAAATATTTCTTTATTAGAAATCATTATATTCATGACAAATACCCAAACAATTTATATTGATGAATCTCAATTTCTTCCTAAAGAAACCGTTGAAGAATTTGTTTCATTATCAGAAAGCTACCACGTACCTATTCATTTTTATGGTCTTGATCTAACCTTCACAGGAGAGTTATTTGACTCATCTAGTCACCTTTTAACCATCCTACCCTCCGAAAACATAAACCGAATCTCAAGAGGTTGCGAAGCTTCTAAGTGCTCTAAGATAGCTCAGTATAATGCTCGAATTGTTGATGGAAAAGTCTCTCGATCTGGAGAAACATTTGTAGAAGAAAAGAGTTATTATCTTGCGTTATGTTCTGATCACTATTACAATGATGAAAAAATTATTTAATTTTTTATTGAAAAAGTGGGCTTTTTCGCTCACTTTTTATTTATTTTCTTACATAAAATGTTATAATAAATATAGAGAGATTAATAAGCTTTACTCTGTGGGGGATAAAATGAAAATCAAAATAAGAAGAAATGCTGCTGACATTTATAGAAATGAAAACACTGATCTGTCAGGAGTATACATTGGAGATCCTGTTTGGGAAGATAGACTTCAGAAAATTTCAGGGAAAACTCTAGAAGTTGATACAGAAACCTTATTCAAGTATGAATTCAATACTAAACCGATTAAAGGGGTCTCTAAAGAAGGAATTAGAATTCCGGAAGAATATGTAGAAGAAGTTATTGATGATGTTAGAAAAGGAAAAGCCTACTGTGAGCTTTGCAATCAAACCTCTAATAGTGATAAAGTTTGTACCAATTGTGGTAAGACTGATTATTTAGAAGCATTTTTCGATGATGATGATTATGAATCCTAAAATTGAACATAAAAAATCCCACTCTAATCGGAGAAAAAGAGTAGGACTATGAGATAAATAACTTTAACTCAACTACTGATTCACATTTTACCTAATACATACCCAATATGTCAACCATTTCTTCCTTCTTTCGACGATAAAGGAGGATTTTTTTATACTCATTTACGAAAGTTCAACAAAGTATTATAATAATAAAAAATAGCCTAGTTGGCGCTAGACTATTTTTCGCTTGGCAGCACCTGAGCAAACCGACCAAAGTTTAACAGGGCTACATATATGCCTTTTCATTGCTTTTGGCTATTTTTAATTCAATTATATCAGGTGTTGCTTCGGACTTCAACAAAAAGGAGCAACAAAAATGAGTAAATATTTCACAGCTAATAACCTCGACTCTCTGGTATTTTACCAGGTTCCAAAAGTTCTTCTGATCGGAGACAAGTACAAAACTATGAATCCGAATGCCATGAAACTCTACATAATTTTAATCGACCGAATCAAGCTCAGTATGATGAACAATTGGAAAGACGAACTCGGAAGGTATTACGTTCGTTTAAGCATCGAAAAAGGTTCAGAGCTTCTAGGATTCTCAGATTCAACTTTCAAAAGAGCAAAGAAAGAATTAGCAAAATACGAACTGTTAGAAGAAAAAAGGGAAGGGATGAACAAGTCGAACATCCTCTATCCTCTAATGCTGGAGTATACCGAAGAAGATATTTATCGGTTAAACAATGAAGTTGATGACCTTTTAATTAAAGCAGAGGAAACAGCCAAAAACATAGATAAAAACTGGATGGGTCAAAATGAACTTTCCAGTAATGAACGGATAGGTCAAAATGAACTTTCCGGGAAAGTTCATTTTGAACCATCAAGAGAGGTCAAATTGAACCATCCGGATAGTTCAAAAAGAACCACTAATAATAATAACTCTATTAAAAATAACTTTAATAATAATGAGAATAATCTTGTTAACAAATTGTTAACAAGAGAAGAAACTATACATAATTTAATCTCTGAATATATGAAAAAAGGTTTGCCTAAAGAAGTTTGCATTATGGTTTTAGACGAAGTAGAGAAGACCCCAGATGTGAAAAATTTTGGAGCCTATTTAAGAACTTGTCTTGATAATGCTCTTCATAAAAGAAATCTAAAGTATGGAAATATTGATTTCAAAGGGAAGAAAATAAATGGGCAAGTGCCGTTTTATAATTGGTTAGATAATTAAAAATTAACCTAAAAATACTCCTAAAATCGTTTTACGAACTCATAAACGAAGGATATAATGTTTATAGAACTTAGTCCCAATATATGGGAAAAGATTTTAGGAGGAAGCTTAACTTGACTACTACTAATCAAGACAAGATTAAAAGATTGGACGATAGAGAGAAGTCCAGAGAAAAAATTGCAATTTGGTATGGATCAGCAGATAACTATTATCATGGTTTGAAAGAAATCCTTGCTAATGGAACTGATGAAGTTATAAATAATTTTGATGAAGGAATAGTTACCCTTGAATTGTTTGATGACCTTCAAACTGTTCGGGTTACAGATACCGGTCGAGGGATACCCATTGATGGGGAAACCGATGGTGTTAAAAACTATGAATTATTGTTTAGAACCCTGTTTGCCTCTACAAAATATGAAACGAGCGAACAGACTACTACTGGTACTAATGGTGTAGGGGCGACAGTTCTCAACTTTACTTCGTTGTTTTTTTATATCGAATCTTATTACGATGGATATAAACACACCTTAAAATTTGAAAATGGTGGGGAACTCGTTCAGGACTTAACAAAAGAAAAAATAAGTGAAGACCGCCACGGTACAGTTATAACTTTTAAATTGGATCCTGAAGTTTATCCCGTGGTTACTTATGACAAAGATGTCGTCCGAGAAATTGTAAGAAGGTTTGCTATTGGCTCACATAAGATTAAATTAATCTTCATTCATAACGGTGAAGAAGAGACTTTCCATTATGAAAGTGTTGAAGAGTATTTTGAGGAACTGATTGGCAGCACAACAACTTCTCCAGTGATTACAGCACCAGATTCTTTATACGAAGAAGATGGAGAACGAACTCAAATAAAGCTTACTTTTTCAACAACAACCGATCCAATCCAGGAGTCTTATTTGAACTTAACCTACCTTTCTGATGGGGGTTCCTTTAATGACGGCGTTATAACTGGGATAAAAACCTTTTGTAATAAATATGCGAGAGAAAATAAGTTATTCCCTAAAGGAATTAATTCTTTTACAACAGAAGACATTGAATCGAGCGTTAGTTTTGTCTTGGTGGCTTTATCAAATAAAGTTGAATTTAAAAACCAAACCAAACTTTCAACTGATAAGAAGCTTTATCGAAAATTAGCCCAAAGGCATACTACCCAACTTCTCGAAGTTTTCCAAATAGAAAATGAAAAAGGCTTCAAAAAATTCGTTAATCACTTACTTGAAGTTCAAAAACATAATACTCAGTCTCAAAAGGCTAAACAGCAGCTCAAAAAGAAGCTGAGTGAAAAGGTCGATGGTATTGGAAATAAAGTGGCGAACTTGGTCGACTGTAAGAAGCATGGCAAAGACTCTGAAATCTTTATTGCTGAAGGCCAGTCTGCGTTAGGCTCAATTGTTTTAGCTCGAGATGCAGTTTATCAGGCAGCTTATCCACTTCGTGGAAAAATTTTGAACTGCCTTAAAGCAGATTATACGACTATCTTTAAAAACCAAATTATCACTGATCTGATTAAGGTTCTCGGTTGTGGTATTCAAACTGACAAAAAGAACAAGGACCTTGATACGTTTAATATTAATAACCTTCGTTATGGAAAGATTATTATTGCTACTGACCAAGATTCTGATGGAGCTCAAATAGCATGTTTAATCATTACAATGATCTATAGACTAATGCCGAAGCTAATTGAAGAAGGTTATGTTTATATAGCTCAAACACCACTTTATGAAATCAAATTGGAAGATGATTCAATGATCTACTTCTATTCAGAAAGTGAAAAGGACCAAAAGATCAACACTTTAAAGGGTAAATACACAATTGCTCGTTGTAAGGGTCTTGGGGAACTTGATGCAGTTACTATGGCTGAAACAGCGATGAATGAAGAGACACGGAACCTTATAAAAGTGACAGTTGAAGACGCTGAAAATATGATTGAGTCCTTAGAAACTTGGATGGGTAGCAGCGTTGATAACAGAAGAGAATATATTTCAGAAAATCTTTATAAGTATGTTGAAGAAGCAATTTAATAGCTTTTCTAAGGTTGGCAATTAAATTGCCAATCTTTTTTATTCTCATTTACGTTTTAGAAAGACTAGATATAAAGATTACGTAATGAGAATTTTCAATAACCAGGAGGTAACTTTAACTTGACTACTACAAACAAAAACATAGAACAAATCATTGAAAACAATATGATGGAGTATTCTGCCTATATCTTACTCGATCGAGCTCTACCAGATCTTCGAGATGGACTTAAACCTGTTCATCGAAGAATACTTTATTCTATGTACTTACAAAAAGCCTTTAAATTCACGAAATCAGCAAATGTTGCTGGACAGGTTATGAAGTTACACCCTCATGGTAGTTCTTATGGAAGTATGGTTGGTATGGTCCAAAAAGATCGCCATATCATTCCCATGCTCGAAGGAAAAGGAAACTTTGGACAATACACTTCAAGAGATTTAATGCCGGCAGCTGATCGATACTCTGAAGTAAAACTCTCTGAAATTTCAATTGATATGATGCAGAACTTCGATAAGAATGTTGTTGATTTTATAGATAACTATGATGGAACAATGAAGATGCCTGAAGTACTTCCTGTTAAGTTCCCTTCAATACTTGCATACTCAAATTCAGGGATTGGTGTTGGTTTTAGTTCGTCTATTCCATCATTCAATTTAAAAGAATTAACCGAAGCTATTGTTAAGTATATTGAGACGGGAGAAAAAACGGTTCTAGTTCCAGACTTTGCAACTGGGGGATTAATTGTTAAAGAAGATAATGTATTTCGCCAAATGAACGAGGAAGGTCGGGGAACAGTTAAGATCCGAGGGAAAGCTGAAATTGTAAAAAATGAGATACACATTACTGAAATTCCATACTCGACAACTCGAGAAGCAATCATTGAAAAAATCGTTGAATTAAATAAAGCTGGCAAGCTAAAAGAAGTAACTGATGTTAAAGATCTGACAGGCTTGAAGGGAATGCTAATCACTATAACTGCCCGTCGAAATACAGATATGAATGTGCTGCTTGAAAAGCTTTATAAATTCACTCCGTTGCAATCAACATTTTCAGCGAACATGAATATGCTTGTTGATGATCTTCCCAAAGTCTTAGGAGTTTGGCAAACAATTGATAAATGGCTTGAATGGAGAACAACTTGTATTAAGCGTGGATTGTCTCACGATATTGAAACAATGACTCGTAAATTACACTTACTCCAAGGTCTTGAGAAGGTATTGTTGGATATTGATGAAGCCATTGAAATCATTAGAAGATCAAGCCAAGATCAGATTGAACCAAATCTTCAAAAGCATTTTGGAATAGACTTCGAACAAGCTAAAGAAGTGGCCAACATGAAGTTGAGAAACATTAATAGAGAGTACATCATTAAGAAAATTGAGGATATTGATAAATTCGAGAAAACAATCGAGAATTATAAGATGATCGTCAAAAGCCAGGATAAAATAAATCAAATCATTATTAAGGGTTTGAATGAAACTAAGGAGAAATACGGAAAAGAGAGACGAACAAAAATAGTTGAACTTACAGAAGTTAAACCAGTTCGTCTTGTAGAAGAGGTACCGAACTATGCAGTAACAATCTATCTCACTAAGGAAGGTTATTGCTACAAGTTTAAAGGGAATCAGGAACCTAATCTAAAACCTGGGGATGAAGTTTTAAAAGTTTTTGAAACAGAAAATAAAGCCGAGATCCTTATCTTTGGATCCGACCGAGTTTGTCATAAAGTCGAACTTAAGGATATTGACGAGACACGAGCCAATGCTCTTGGGACGTATCTGCCGAATATGATTCGGGATAAAAATATAACTATTGTTTCGTATTCTATTTTAGATAGCACTCATAAGTTTATTATTGCAGCATATTCGAATAACCGGATCGCAAAAATCAATCTAGAAGCATTCCAGGGTAACCGGACGATCCTTAAAAACTCATACTGCTTAAAGCAAGACCTGTTAGACATGATTACTTTAGAGGATGATGTTAGCCTAAATCTCCTGACAGATAAATCAAAGTTAACCGTTGATACAAAAAACTTCAACTTAACGAATGGCCGAAACGCTACTGGTGTTTATGCTTCTCCATCAAGGAAACTTAAGAAAATTGAGGTAGCTTAGGCTGCCCTTTTTTCTTGCCAAAATTCGACAAATCTCTACAAAAAAATATGTACGATTTCCATATGTTGGATTATAATTAATTATGTAAGAGATAAATAATTCAACTACTTTATTGGAGGTCATATTGTGTCGAAGGTTTATGAGTATGTTCAAGATCGTATCATCCGGGCTTTGGAGGAAGCCATTGAGAATGGAGGTCCAGCACCTTGGAGAAAACCCTGGAAAGGAGGAATGCCTAAAAACTATATCACGAAAATTCCTTATCAGGGAATAAACCTTTTACTCTTGGAAGGAGGCAGCTATTTAACCTTTAAACAGATCCAAGAACTTCAAAGGAAAAATCCTGAAGTCAAACTGAAAAAAGGCAGCAAGTCTTATAAAATATATTTTTGGAAGCCTGTTGAAAGAGGAGAGGACGAAGAAAGTGAAAAAGATCGTGAAAAAGATCGTCCGAACTTTATCTTCAGGTATTATAACGTCTTCCATGCTTCAGATGTCGATGGGATAGCAGATGACACTGCTGATTTTATAAACGATCCGATTGAATCTGCTGAAAGAGTTGTAAGCGCTTACAAAAGAGAGTGCCAAATTAATATAAAAGTAGGCTCAGATAGAGCTTATTATAACCCAACTCTT